>CBFGVD010000108.1:0-9007 GCA_965651965.1 uncultured Verrucomicrobiaceae bacterium
GAAGTGGGCGACAAGAAACTTTACGACCCGCGCAGCTACCTCAAGAAGGCCGAGGTCTCCCTGGCCAACCGCCTGAAGGAAGCCTGCGACGACCTGCTCTCCACCGGCAAGACGGTCTTCGGCACGGTCTGACCCCTCGCCTCCTTCCAAGGCGGATCCGCTCCGGCGGGTCCGCTTTTTTCATTTCCCGGCCGGTGCGGAGGGCAAACCGGGGCTTGCCTTCCTCCGGTAACGCCGCGAAGGAAAAGGCAGGATGTCCTGCGTCTTCAAAAAGGTGCCTTCCCCGGTGGGAAGCCTCACGCTCGTGGCTAGCCGCGAAGGCTTGGCCGCCGTGCTGTGGGAAAATGACGCTCCCGGCCGGGTCCCGCTCGGTCCGCTGGAGGAAGACGGGGAACACCCCCTGCTGCAGGAAACGGAGCGGCAACTCGCGGATTACTTCTCCGGCACCTTGACGGCATTCTCCATTCCGCTCGATTTCCGGGGCACCGGCTTCCAGAAGAAGGTCTGGGCCGCCCTCACGAGCATCCCCTACGGGGAAACCCGCAGCTACGCCGCGATCGCCCGGCAGATCGGCCATCCGGATGCGGTGCGGGCCGTGGGAGCGGCGAACGGCAGGAATCCCGTCTCGATCATCGCGCCCTGCCATCGCGTGATCGGCTCGAACGGCAAGCTGACCGGTTTCGCGGGCGGGCTGGAGGCGAAGGCCTACCTGCTGCGCCTGGAATCGGACGGTTACGATACGGATCTTTTCCCAGCAACATGATCCGGCGCTATCAGAGTGGCGATCACCTCGCCATCGGGAAGATTTTCCACGGTGCGGTCCACCACTTGGCTGCGGGCGATTACACGCCAGCGCAGCTCGGAGCGTGGGCCGGCAAAGCGGGCGGTTCCGTACATTATTGGGAGGAACGCTGCATTGCGAAGCAACCTTTCGTCAAGGAAGCCGGCGGGCGGGTGGTCGGCTTCATGGAACTGGATCCGGACGGACACATCGATTGCACCTACGTCGATCCCGCATATGCGCGGCAGGGCATCATGTCCGCGATCATGGAAGCGGTGAAGGAGGAAGCAGTCCGGTTAAGACTCCCGAAACTTTTCGCGGAAGTTTCAAAAACCGCGCGGCCCTTCTTCGGGAAGCACGGCTTCATCCATGTCAGGGACAATCTGGTCCCGATCCGCGGCGAGGTGCTGGTGAATTACCTCATGGAATGTCCGCTGGCGGTACAAGATCCGGAACCATGAACGAGCGGGAAAAGATGCTCGCCGGGCTGCCTTACAACAGCCGCGACCCGGAGCTGATCGCGATGTATTGGAAGGCCCGGGAAGGCTTGCATTCCTTTCAGCAGGCCATCGCCTCCCCCGGGCGCATGGAAATCCTGCGCGGGCTGCTGGGAGAGATGGCGGAGGGCGTGTGGGTCGAGCCGCCGTTCTTCTGCGAATACGGCCCGCACATCCGCATCGGCGCCCGCACCTATGTGAACGTGAATTGCTTCTTCCAGGACAATGCGGAGATCGAGGTGGGCAGCGATTGCCTGATCGGCCCCGGCGTGCAGATCTGCTGCGCGGCCCATCCCGTGGATGCGGGCGAACGGGTGGTGACGAATCCGGCACCGGGGTGCGCGCCCTATGTCACCACTTCCAAGCCGGTGAAGATCGGACACCGCGTGTGGATCGGCGGCCATGTCACGATCCTCGGCGGGGTGACCATCGGCGACGATTGCGTGATCGGCGCGGGCAGCGTGGTGACGAAGGACATCCCGGCGGGATCGGTGGCCTACGGGGTTCCCTGCCGGGTCCAAGGCCCCTCGGCTTGATCGTCCTGCTAGACTCGGCCACTCCATGCAAACGGAACACCGGGAACTCATCGAAGCGGCGCGGCCCCTGGTCCGCAACATGACCCTGGGACGTCCCGACTGGGATGCCGCCACGGTAGCCGCGGCCATCCGTTCGGAGTCGGGTAGAATCTACACCGGCGTCTGCATCCATCTAAGCTGCGGGCTGGGCTCCTGCGCGGAGCACGCCGCCGCCGCGGAAATGATCAAGGGCGGGGAAACGCGGATCGAAACCATCGTGGCGGCGGCGGAGGATCGCCTGCTCACGCCCTGCGGACGCTGCCGGGAATTCCTCCTCCAGATCGATCCGCGGAATGCGGATGCCTCGATCCTGCTGGATGGCGGGCGCGAGGTGAAGTTGCGGGAGCTGATGCCGGAGCATTGGCTCGTTGCCGGAACCTGACCACCTTTCCTCCTGATGAACGAAACGCCCCCGCGCCCTTCACGCCTCATCTTCCTCTGCATGCTTTTGGTACTCGGGGCGGCTCTCTTTGCCTGGGGAGGGAGCGCGATCCGCCGGGGGAGGTGGCAACAAGCTCCCCCGCAGGTGAACGTCGTCGATTCTCCGGCCGATTGGGGGAAGGGTGCGCCCCCCGGACAAACCATCCACGAGTATGCGCGGGCACGCGGCTACGATCCCGGGGCACCCTTCGTGACCTCAAAGGAAGCGCAACGCCTGGCAATGCTCCACCAGGCGAAAAAAGTAGCCCGATTCACGGCTCTGATCTGCGGCGCGACGCTCGTAATCGGTGCAGTCGATCTGCTGCGGCGATTGGCCCGCTAGACCCGGGATTTCGCGCCGATGCAACTTGAGCCCGCAAGCCTGGCGGTGCTATGGGATCACCCATGAACGAGCCTCCCTACCTCAAAGCCTGGTTCTTGTTTTTCATGGTAGCCACGCTGGGAGGAGCCGTCGCGGGAGGGCTCTTGGGAGGAATTCTCGGCTTCGCTTTGGGTATGGCGGGAGTTCCGGTGCAAACGATCAACGTGATCGGCACCATCGCGGGATTCATCATCGGGCTTCCCATCTCCTTCTTCACCTTCAAGTGGTCGGTCCGGTGGTTCATCCTTCCGAATCTTGCCCCTCCCGGTCCTCCGGTTTCCGAGGACCTGGAGAGAACCGGCACTTCCCTGCCGCCGGTGGGGCCGTACGAGGCCCCCCGCAAGCTCTAGGACCACATCGGGAATAGCCGCCCGCAGCGGCCTTCAGCGGGAATGGCGCGGCGACAGTGCCTTGCTTTTTTCGTTCCCATCCCCTCCGGCAGCGGCTTGTCTCCGGGCGATTCCCATGCCCGAGCAAAAGCCGAAACAAGAGCATCCGCTCGTCAATATCTTCGTCAATGTCCTGATCCCGGTGATGGTGCTCAGCTACCTGAGCAAGGATCCGGAGATCCAGATGAAGCTCGGCAAGCCGGTGAAGCCGTGGCACATCGGCCCGCTGTGGGCCATGATCATCGCCCTCGCCCTGCCCCTCGGCTACGGGATCTGGCATTTCATCAAGACCCGCAAGGGGAACTTCTTCTCGGTCCTCGGCCTGGTCTCCGTGGCCCTCTCCGGCGGGCTGACGCTCTACCTGTGGAACGGGGACGGCTCGGTGAAGCCGAACGCGGGCCTCCTCTTCGGCATCAAGGAAGGGCTGATCCCCCTGATGCTCGCCTTCGCGGTACTGGGCTCGCAGAGATCCGCCACCCCTTTGATCCGTCTTTTCCTCTACAACGACACCATCTTCGACGTGCCGAAGATCGAACGGCGCATCGCCGAGCGGTCGGAGGAAAGCCGCTACGGCAAGCTGCTGCAGGGCGCGACGCACCTTTTCGCCGCTTCCTTCTTCCTCAGCGCGGCGATGAACGTGGGCATCGCGCTGTGGTTTTTCCGCGGTTTCGACGCGAAGGCCATCGATGCGCTGGAAAAATACAACGAGATCATCGGCAAGCTGACCTGGGCCGGATTCGTGGCCATCGGCCTGCCTTTGCTCGGCATCCTCTTCCTGATCCTCACGCGGCTCCTGAAGGGCCTGCGCGAGCTGACCGGCTACAAGGACGACGAGCTGATGATGCCGCGGTGACTTGAGGTTCCCCGCCCGGCACGGCTCCCGTGGCGGCGCCTCCGGATGAATCGGAGATTCGGGACCGACCGGAGGAACCCCGGAAAAACGAAAAGGCCCGCGGTGGAGCGGGCCTTCCTTGGAATCGCTCGAAGCTGCTTTGCCGCCCTTCAATCGACAAGGTTGTCGATCCGCTGGGCGAGCTCGATGTCGGCCTCGGTCACGCCGCCGGCATCGTGGGTGGTCAGGGTCAGCGTCACCTTGGTGTAGCGGATGCGGATGTCCGGGTGGTGCTGGGCTTCGTCGGCGATTTCGGCGAGATCGTTCACGAAGTCGATCGCCTCCATGAATTCCTCGAACTCGACCGTTCGGGTGATCGACTTCTTTTCAAGTTCCCACTCGGGGCACTTCTTCAGGGCGGCGGAAAGGTCTTCGTCTTCGAGCAGGTCGGACATGGCAAGCAGGGAACGTTTGCGCGGCGAGATTGCGTTCGCGGCTTCTCGCTTGGCAAGCGAGTTCGCGATGGAATTTTCACCTTGCCGGAAGTTTGCGGGGAGGCCGGTCCCGGTGTATCCCGGAAGACATGAAACCGCTAATGTATCCGGCGGCGCTTTCCGCCGTGGTTTTTGCCTCCTGCGCCCCCTCCACGCCGGAGAGCCGGATCGCCGCGCAGCCCGCGATGTTCGAGGCCCTGCCCGCGAAGCAGAAGGAACTGGTCCGCCAGGGCACCATCGGCAAGGGCATGGGGACGGACGCCGTGTACCTGGCCTGGGGACGGGCAAGCCGCGAGTACGAGGGCAGCGAAAACGGCCAGGCCACCCTGCGCTGGGACTACGACGGCTCCCGGCCCGTGTACACGAACAGCTACTTCGGCGCCTACGGCTGGGGCTACGGCTACGGACCCTACGGCCGTTACGGCACTTATCCCGCCTATTACGGGATCGGCATCGGCCCGGAAGTGACCTATGTCCCCTACCGGAAGGCGAGCGTGCTCTTCCGGAACGGCCGCGTGGCCTCCTGGGAAAGGGTCCGCTGAGGCCCCGCCCGTGTGTGCTTGCACTCGCCCGCGATCTCTGAATCCTAGCTTGCGAACGTTCTTCATCATGAAATTCCTGAAACCTGCTTTCCTCGCTCTCTCCGCGCTCGCCGCGGGGGCTCTCTCCTCTTGTAGCACCACTTCCTCCGGTTCCGGTTCGCTGGCGGCCTACCACGCGTACGACCGCCCGGCGAAAAAGCCGAACAATCCCTCCGCGGTGAAGGTGAAAGTCTCCCTCTCCAAGCAGCGGGTGTACGTGATGGAGGGCAGCGAGGCCCTGCTGGTGATGCCCGTCTCCGTGGGCACCCCCTCCGCGCCTACCCCGCGCGGTAACTTCACCATCTTCAACAAGGTGGAGAAGAAGCGGGCGAACAGCCACGGCTTCGCCTACTCCGGCAACAACGTGCGCAAGACCATGCTGGCCAGCAAGCCGGGCGGATGGTCCTTCAAAGGCACGCCGATGCCCTATTGGTGCGAATTCAAGCAACACTACGGCTTCCACACCGGCTGGGTGAAGCACACGCCCTGCACCCACGGTTGCATCCGCATGCATGAAAACCTGGCCCCGAAATTCTTCGCGCTGGTGAAGGTCGGCACGCCGGTGAACATCGCCGGGAGCCAGCCGGAGGACGCCACCCTGGGGAATATCCCGCTGCCGCCGGACGCCGGCCCGCTGCCGGACTACGAGCCGATGTCGATGTATGTGGGCAACGGTTACTTTACCCGGCACAAGACCCCGAAATTCGACTGAAGCCCTTTTTCCCCGCAAGCCCCGCCTCCACCCGGCGGGGCTTCTTCGTTTTCAGGCGGAGAGAAGGAGCTTCGCCGCAAGCGCCGCGAGGGCGATGCCGAAAAAGCCGTCGATCCAGCGTGCCGCGCGCTCGTAGCGGCTCCGCAGGGGCGGCCACTGGAGCAGCCGGGCCCAGAGCGCCCAGAGCAGGCCTCCCTGGAAGACGACCACCGCCCAGAGCGCGAGGGGCCACCAGCCGGGGTGACCGCTTTTCATGAAAGGTGCGCTCACCGCGGCCAGAAACAAGACGGCCTTCGGATTCAACAGGTTGCAGATCAGGCCCCTCAGAAAGGGACTCTTCCTCGGCGGTTCCCGTTTCCCCGCCGTCGCCGCCGGTGGGCCCGGCCTCGCGAGCGCCGCCCGCAGCAGGCACCAGGCCAGCCAGCCCAGATAGGCGGCCGCCAGCCATGCGATCCCCTTTCTCAGCGCCGGGCTTTTCTCGAAGGCCACCGCCAGACCGCCCACCGCCAGGGCGGTGTGTACACCGAGACCGGTGGCGATTCCCAAGGCCATCACCGCGCCGGCCCGCGCCCCCTCCGCCAGGGCGGTACGGGTCAGCAGGATCATGTCCGGCCCGGGACTGAATTGGCCCAGCGCCATGATCCCGGCGAAGGCCGCGAGCTCCGCCGCCGCATTCACCCTTTCGCCGCCAGGATGTAGGCGGTCAGCGCCTCCTCGTCCGCCGCGGAAATGCCTGCGTTCCACGCCATGCCGGGCACCACCACGTGCCAGTCCTTGCGGCTCACGTCCTTCGGCATGATGTGCTCGTGGCAGCGGCCGCAGTGCGCCAGATAAACGGCGTGGCCGCGTTTCAGGGCCGCCTCTTCCGCGCCGCTGCGCGCGGCCATGGCGGCATCCGGCGATGGTGCGGCATCCGGCCCCGCGGTGCAGGCCGCGAGCAGGACGAAGGGCAGGGCGAGGAGGCTTTTTCTCATGGTCCGCAGCCTGACAACCCGGGCACGCTCCTGCAATCCTTCACATCGCCTTCACCGCCAGCACGTAGGAAAGCACCGCCTTCTCGTCCTCGGCTGCCAGGCCGGCGTGGCGGATCATCTTCGGCATGGCGTCCTCCCAGTCCTCCTCGTCCACTTCGTCCGGGATCATGTAGTGGTGGCATTCCCCGCATTTCAGCATGTAAGTCTCGTGGCCGAGGCGGAGGGTATCCAGGGAAACGCCGCTCTTGGCCGCCATTTCGGCGCTGGGATTCGGAACTTCGGAGATGCCGCCCTCCGCGGGCTCCGGGCCGGTTTGCATGTTTCCATCCGCGGGGATACCGGTTCCCCCGCAGGCGGCCAATATCCACGACATCCCCAGCACGGCGGTCCATCTTTGCATGGCGCAGGCTAGGACATGGCACCGCCGCTGCTCAACCCGCAATCCGCGCCGGCTGCCGCAGGAGGCGACTTCCGGGGAACCTTTTTGACATTTCGGCCCCTGAACCTACCCTCCCGCGCGCGAACCGGGTGCTCGTTCCCTGCGCACCCGTTTGAATCCCAGCGCTCATACCATGTCCATGGACACTCTCCGCACCTTCAAGACCGGCTCCGGAGCCGACGGCAAATTCCACTCCCTGCCCGCGCTCGCCGAACAGGGCTTCCCGAATCTCCAGAAGCTCCCGGTTTCCATCCGGATCGTGCTCGAATCCGTGCTGCGCTGCGTGGACGGCCGCAAGGTGACGGAAAAGGACGTGGCCAATCTGGCCAACTACAACGCCAAGGCACCGGGCGACTACGAGATCCCCTTCACCGTCGCCCGCATCGTCCTGCAGGACTTCACCGGCGTGCCGCTGCTGGTGGACGTGGCCGCCATGCGGGATGCCGCGGTGAAGCGCGGCGCCGCCCCGGAAAAGATCGAGCCCCTCGTCCCGGTGGACTTGGTGGTGGACCACTCCGTGCAGGTGGATTTCGCCGGTTCCCAGTTCTCGCTCGACCGGAACATGGCGATCGAGTTCATCCGCAACCGCGAGCGCTACGAATTCCTGAAATGGGGCCAGCAGGCCTTCGAGACCTTCTCCGTGGTTCCTCCGGGCATCGGCATCGTCCACCAGGTGAACCTGGAATTCCTGGCGAAGGGCGTGCTTGAAAAGAACGGCGTCTATTACCCCGACACCCTGGTGGGCACCGACTCCCACACCACCATGATCAACGGCCTGGGCGTCGTCGGCTGGGGCGTGGGCGGCATCGAGGCGGAAGCAGGCATGCTCGGCCAGCCGGTCACCTTCCTGGTGCCGGAGGTCGTGGGGGTTTACCTGCACGGCGAGCTGAAGGAAGGCGTGACCGCCACGGACCTGACGCTGCGCATCACCCAGCTCCTGCGGAAGCACGGCGTGGTGGGCAAGTTCGTGGAATTCCACGGCCCGGGCGCGAAGGCGCTCTCCCTGCCCGACCGCGCCACCATCGCGAACATGGCCCCGGAATACGGCGCGACCATGGGTTTCTTCCCCGTGGACGGGGAAACCATCAATTACCTGCGCGGCACCGGCCGCTCCGAGGAGCTCTGCACCACGGTGGAGAATTACTACAAGGCGCAGGGGCTTTTCGGCATCCCGGACAAGGGCGAGTGCGAATACACCGACCTGCTGGAGCTGGACCTTTCGACCATCGTGCCCTCCGTGGCCGGGCCGAAGCGCCCGCAGGACCGCATCGACGTGAACGCGCTGCGTGAAAGCTTCGACACGCTTTTCACCGCGCCGGTATCCGCCGGCGGCTTCGGCCTGCCTGCCGAAGCGCGCGAAAAGCGCGTGAAGCTCAGCATGCGCGAGAAAGCGGGCGTGTCCGTGGACTCCCTGCTCTCCACGGATGCGAACCACAAGGCCTTTGAGGGAGGCCCCCGCAACGAAGTGGAGATGGTGGCCAACCGGCCGACGCCGGACCCGCGCGATCCCGACCTTTTCCCGAACGGCCCCGTGGATCTGGAACTGGCGCACGGCTCGATCCTGATCGCCGCCATCACTTCCTGCACGAATACCAGCAACCCAAGCGTGATGATCGCCGCCGGCTTGGTGGCGAAGAAGGCGAACCAGCTCGGCCTGACCGTGGCTCCCTACGTGAAGACCTCCCTGGCGCCCGGCTCCCGCGTGGTGACCGATTACTTCGAGGCCACGGGCCTGCAGAAGGAACTCGACCAGCTCGGTTTCCAGACCGTGGGCTACGGCTGCACCACCTGCATCGGCAACTCCGGACCGCTGCATCCCGCGATCGAAGGCGCGATCAAGGAAGGCGACCTCGTCTGCGCCTCCGTGCTCTCCGGCAACCGCAACTTCGAGGCCCGCGTCCACGGCTCGATCAAGGCGAATTTCCTGATGA
>CBFGVD010000109.1:0-8926 GCA_965651965.1 uncultured Verrucomicrobiaceae bacterium
TGCCGCCGAAGGACAGCGCGAGATCGATGAGCATGCGGAAGGCATCCGCCGCTTTTCCGATCCCGGCCGGGGAATGCTCCACGTGAAGATTGAAGATCACACAGGAGCTCCCTCGTTTTTGTTGGAACCGCCGCCTTTCCGGTGACGTAAAGGGGTGGCACCCATGTTCAACCGCCCCCGATCCCACACGTTTCCCATCCCGCTTGCCCTATTCGCCGCGGCATGTATCGCACCCCTCCACGCCGCGCCCGGCTTCTTCCGCGGCCCGGCCTTGCACGGGGAGACCCTCGTTTTCACCGCGGAGGGCGATCTGTGGCAAGCCCCGGTGAAAGGCGGCCAGGCCCGGCGCCTGACCACACACCCCGGGGTCGAAAACTCCGCGGCGATTTCCGGCGATGGCAGGCAGCTCGCCTTCTCCGCCCAGTACGAAGGGCCGGTGGAGGTCTATGTGATGCCCCTGGAAGGCGGCCTGCCGAAGCGCCTGACCTGGTACGGCGAGGGCGCGATCCCCGTCGGCTGGACTCCGGATGGCAAGGTGCTCTGCTCCACGCGAGCGCATTCCACCCTGCCGAACAACCAGCTCGTGGCCATCGATCCCGCCAACGGCGCGGAAACGCTCCTCCCCCTGGCCCAGGCCAGCGACGGGGCCACGGACGATGCCGGCAAGCGCCTTTTCTTCACCCGCCTGCCCTTCCAGGGCAGCAGCACGAAGCGCTACGAAGGCGGCACGGTGCAGAACCTCTGGCGCTTCGATGAAGGCGCGGCGGAGGCGATCCCTCTCACGCGCGATTTCCGCGGTACCTCGAAAAACGCGATGTGGTGGCAGGGCCGGGTTTACTTCCTCAGCGATCGCTCCGGCACCATGAACCTGTGGTCAATGACCCCGGAAGGCGCGGACCTGAAGCAGCACACCGGGCACGAAAACTTCGATATCCGCAGCGCCGACCTGCACGACGGCCGGATCGTCTATCAACACGCGGGCAGGATCCGCATTTTCACCATCGCGGCCGGCACCGATGCGGAGATCCCGCTGGAGCTCCCCTCCGATCTCGACCAGACGCGCGAGCGCTGGGTGAAGAAGCCCTTCGATTACCTCACCTGCTTCAGCCTTTCGCCGGAGGGGGACAAGCTCGCCCTCACCGCGCGAGGCGGGATCTTCGTGGCCCCGGTGAAGCCCGGCGGGCGCCTGGTGGAGATCCCGCGCAGGTCCGGCGTGCGCTACCGGGAGGCGCGCTTCCTGCCGGATGGCAAATCGCTGCTCGCCCAGACGGATGAAACCGGCG
Source organism: uncultured Verrucomicrobiaceae bacterium (assembly GCA_965651965.1). Classification (GTDB taxonomy): domain Bacteria; phylum Verrucomicrobiota; class Verrucomicrobiia; order Verrucomicrobiales; family Akkermansiaceae; genus Haloferula. The sequence goes on from CBFGVD010000109.1 coordinate 1,284, forward strand.
AGATCGAAATGGCGAAGCTCCCCGCCAACGGCGTGGGCGAGCCCGAGCTGCTCACGCAGGACGGCACCGTTTTCCGCTTTGCTCCGGTCCCCTCGCCCGATGGCAAGCGGATCGCGTGGCAGGACAAGAACCTCGATCTCTGGGTGCGGGATCTGGAGACGGAACAATCCGCGAAGGTCGCCACCTCGCCCATGCGCGGCTTCGACGGCCTGACCTGGTCGCCGGACGGCCGGTGGCTCGCCTTCGTCGAGCCGGCACCGAATACTTACCTCCGCATCCGCCTCTACAATGCGGCGGAGGGCAGGCTGATCGATGCCACCAGCGACCGAGTGATCAGCAGTTCGCCCGCCTGGTCGGCGGATGGCAAGTGGCTCTACTTCCTGAGCGACCGCGATCTGAAATCCCCGGTGAAATCCCCCTGGGGTCCGCGCCAGCCGGAACCCTACTACACGGAGAGCACGAAGATCTACGCTCTCTCCCTGCTGAAGGAGGGCCGCTTCCCCTTCACCCCGCCGGATGAGCTGAGCGAGGAGCCGCGGGAAGAAGAAAAGAAGAAGGACAAGGAGGATAAACCCCCGGTCCCCCTGGTGAAGATCGAGGAGGAAGGCCTGCAAGCACGGCTCCACGAGGTACCGGGCGTATCGGGCAATCTCTCCGCTCTCTCCGCCACGGCGAAACACCTTTTCTTCACGAGCCACGAACCGGGCCTCGACCCGAAGCCCCGCCTCATGCGGTTGGACATCGGCCACGAATCTCCGGAGCCGAAGCTCTTCCTGCACGACCCGCAGGGCTGGGATCTCTCCGCGGATGGCAAGAAGATCGCCCTGCGCAAGGGCGATGCCTTCCACGTGGTACCCTCCGATGGCGATTGCCCGGCGAAACTTGAGAAGCCCGTTCCGCTGGACGGCTGGAGTTTTTCCATCGACCCCCGCGAAGAGTGGGGGCAGATCTACCGGGAGTCCTGGCGCATGCTGCGGGATTACTTCTACGATCCCGGGATGCACGGGCTCGATTGGGATGCCATCCGCGCGAAATACGAGCCGCTGGTGGACCACGTGGCGGACCGCTCCGATCTCAATGAAGTGCTCCACGAAATGTCCGGGGAGCTGAGCGCGCTGCACATCTACGTGCGCTTCGGCGACCTGCGCGAGGGGCCGGACTCCATCCAGCCTTCCCTGCTCGGCGGACGCCTCTCCCGCGATGCGGTTTTAGGCGGTTGGCGCGTGGACCACATTTACGCCAGCGATCCGGACTATCCCGGGGAAAAGAGCCCGCTCGCCCGCCCCGGCACGGGCATCAAGGCGGGGGATGTGATCATGGCCATCGATGGCCGGGATCTCCGCGAATTGGAACAGCCGCAGGAATTGCTGGAGCAAAAGGCGGGCCGGCAGGTCCTGCTGGACATTTTGGCGAAGGAGGGCGGCGTACGCCGGAACGTCATCGTCCGCCCCCTCTCGCCGGAAGCCGCCGCGGACCTGCGCTACGCCGAGTGGGAGTACACCCGCCGCCTCGAAACGGAGCGACTGGGCCACGGGAAGATCGGCTATGTCCATCTGCGGAACATGGGACCGGAGAGCATCCTGCAGTGGGCGCGCGAGTTTTACCCGGTCTTCGACCGCCAGGGGCTGGTCATCGATATGCGGCACAACCGCGGCGGGAATACGGATTCCTGGATCCTCGGCCGCCTGCTGCGGAAGGCCTGGTTCCATTGGTCGCCGCGAGCCGGGCAGCCTTACCCGAACATGCAGTACGCCTTCCGCGGCCACGTGACCGTGCTCTGCAACGAATGGACTTCCAGCGATGGCGAAGCCTTCTCGGAAGGCTTCCGCCGCCTCGGTCTCGGCAAGGTGATCGGCACCCGCACCTGGGGCGGCCAGATCTGGCTGAACACCCAGCGCTGGCTGGTGGACAACGGCATGTGCACCGCCGCGGAGATCGGGGTTTACGGCCCGGAAGGACAATGGCTGATCGAGGGCACCGGCATCGAGCCGGATCAGGTGGTGGACAACGAGCCGCACGCAACCTTCCAAGGCGAGGATGCGCAGTTGGAAGCCGCGATCCGGCACCTGCAGGATCTCATCGCAAAGGACCCGCGCCCGGTCCCGCAGCCGCCCGCGAGGCCGGATAAAACCGGGCAATGATCGGCCTCCTCAACCCCCGCCGCCGGGAATGTCCGGGGCAGCGTTTGGACGACCGCCCGCGGCGGCCGGAGAATGGCGGAGAGAGTGGGATTCGAACCCACGGTGAGTTTTACCCCACGTTCGATTTCGAGTCGAGTGCCTTAAACCGAGCTCAGCCATCTCTCCTTTTCGCGGCCGGGGCGGGAAAGTAGCAAGGCGGGCCGGCTTGTAAAGCCTCCGCTCGCGATTCCCGGCCTCACTCGGCTCCGCCCGGACTCAGGCTGGCGGCGAGGGAATTTTTGTCCGCCGGTTTTTCCGGGACCGCGGCAGCGGGGGCGGGGGCATTCCATGCAGCCGGGGCGGCGGCTGCCTTCGGCAGGCTGCGGCGCACGGCTTCCCGGGAGATGAAATCCACCAGCGTGCCGGAAAAGAGCACCGCCGCCGCGGCTAAGCCCATGCCAACGACCCACCAGCGGTCGCTCAGGCGGGGCCGGCCGAAGCCCGCCTCGCAATCGACCGCGCCGCGGGCACGCGGCGGGGTCGCGCGGGCGCGGGTGGGCGGGATCACCTCGAAGGCGGGATGGATCGTACGCGGCTCCAGCACCATGTCCGGAATCCGGAGCTCCTTTTCCATCGCGGAGGTCGCGCGGAAAGGGGAATCCGGCGGGAAAGGCACGTCCGCACGTCCGGCGAAGGAATCGAAATCTTCCGCGGGCAGGCATTCCACCGTCAGTCCGGCGCGGCCGCCGAGCAGCACGTTGCGGACAACGCCGGGGGAGACGAAGTCCTCGAAGGAGGCGCGGAAATCCGCCGGCTCGTCGCCGCGCGGGCTTACCGGCAGGGGGGCAAGATTATCGGGAAGAATCACGGCGGGACAAAAAGTTACCCCAAGCTGTACGCCGGATATTCACAAAGGGTCAATGATCATTTTTTCTTAAATAAATCGCCTTCATTTCAAAAAAGACCTGACGCCGCCGCGGCCGGGATGTTCCCTCGGGGTCATGCATGCTTCCGTCGTCATGACCGTGCTCGCCGCGGATCGCCCCGGCCTCGTCGCCGCCCTTTCGGAGACCATCGCCGCGCACGCCGGAAGCTGGCAGGAGAGCCGGATGGCGCGCCTGGCAGGCCAATTCGCCGGGATCCTGCGGGTGGAGTGCCCCGCTGCGCAGGCGGAGGCGTTGCTTGCAGCCCTTGCCGCGCTGGAGAGCCAGGGCATCTCCGTGCAGGCGAAGCGGGAGGAAGCCGCCGCCGCCGCGGCGCGGGAGACGCTTTCGCTCGATGTCGTGGGCAATGACCGCCCCGGCATCATCCGCGCGCTTTCCGCCGCCATCGCCGCGGCGGGCGGAAACGTGGAGGATCTCTCCACCTCCCTGGAGAGCGCGCCGATGGCCGGCCACCCGATCTTCCACGCGCAGGACCTCGTTTCGCTCGCCGCGGAGCGCGATCCGGCGGATCTCATCGCCGCGATCGAGAAGCTCGGTCCGGACCTCTCCGTGTCCATCGCGCGCTGAGCCCGCCCGTTCAGGCCGGGATGATCCGCGCGATCCAGGCGATGAGCTGGGCTCCCGGCACCATCAGGAAATGAGCCATCACCGTGCCTAGCAGGCGGCTGCCCGCCATGCCGAAGACCGCGGCCCGCAGGCGCGCGTCTCCCTCGGAACCTTTCGCCGCCCCGTCCGTCACGTAGGAGAGGTAGGGATCCACGAAGGCGAAGAGCATGATCGTGCCGAAGAAATTCACCACCGCGGAGAGCTGGCCGGTGGTCATCCGCAGGTCGGGCGCGAAGACCCCCGCGTAGAGCGAGCTGAGCACGCCCGTGGCCAGCAAGGCGGAACCGATCACGTTCATCGCGAAGATGTTCCAGGGCAGCCGGTGCCCCGCGCCGAGGAAGCCGAAATTCGCCTTCGAGGGCATCGCCCAGGAGGACCCCAAAGCCTTGAGGCCCGGCCCGCTGAGGGCGAACTTCACCATCCGCGGCAGCGAGGGGAAGCGGTCGAAGGAAGCCACCATGTTCGTCACGTAGCGCTGGAAGCTCGGGATCAGCGCCGCACCGATCGCCGTGGCCACGCTCGCGGAGAGGATCAGCAGGTGGAAATCATGCTTGAGGGCCTCCGCCGCATCGTAGAGACTGGATTCCACCCGCTTGGAGAGCGCCGGGGTGAGCAAGGTGTTCGAGGTCCGGGAAACGAGGACCAGGATGTTGAAGAGGGAGAGGCAGAAGGCCACCTTGCCGGTGCGCGCCCCCGCGATGCGGACCCCGTAGGAAAGGGTCGCGATCAGGTGGATGACCGCGATGAAAAAGCAGAGATAGTAAATCGACATCCCGGGAAAGCTGGAGCGGCTTTACCCCCCGCCCCGCCCGCCGTCAACCCAAGCACCCCGGGCCGGCCGCAGCCGGGGATTGAACCTCCGCCCCTTCGCGTTATCCTCCGCCCGCCTCATGGAAGACGAACTGACCGAACTCATCCGCACCGACATCCTCGATACGGCGGAACCGCGTCCCGCCGGGAGCGATCTTTTCGCCGCCGGGCTGGACTCCATGGGCATCATGCAGCTCCTGCTCGCCATCGAGGACCGCTACGGCGTCGCGATCGATCCCGCGGAGCTCTCGCGCGAAAACTTCTCCACCGTGGGAAAGATTGCCGCCCTCGTCGCCGGGAAACAGGCCTCCAGCCTCTGATTCCGCCGTGCCGGCCGCTTCTTCCATTCCCGGTCCGCTGCGCGCCAGCAGCAGCGATGGCTTCCTGCTCGGGCTGGAAAGCCTGATGCGCCGCAGCGGGCAGGGGCGCCACCTCGCCGCCACCGTGCTGCGCTGCGAGGGCGCACCGGATTTCGCCCGGATTTCCCGCGCCGCGGATGCGCTGGGCCGGGCCCATCCCATCCTCCATGCCCGGAATGCCCGCAGCAAAAGCGACTGGATCGCCCGCTGGCGGACGGAGGAAGTCGCCCCGCAGCCGGTTCCGGTGAAGCGCTGGCAGCTCCCGGGGCTCCCGCCGGAGGGCGCGGAGATCGCTTCCCTGGATGAATTCCTGGACCGCTGCGTGAATGGAACCGGTATCGACATCCATTCCCCGGGGCCGAATCTCCTGCTGCATGTCGTGACGCTCGCCCCGGACCGCTGGGCCCTGGTCCTCGTCTGGAGCCACTCGCTGATGGACGCGGCAGGCATGACGAAATTCCTCCGCCTGCTCGCCGCGGAGGATGGCGGCGCGGAGGAACCGGAAACATACGCCGCAGGGCCCGCCCCTGCCGTTTCCGAGCTTTACAAGCGCGCCCACCCGATGATCGAGGAGATGCGGAAATTCCCCGCCTGGCGCATCCGCTCGCTGCACCGGAAGGGCGTGCGTCCCGGACAAAGCCGTTTCCGCGCGATCGAATTCGGCCCGGACGAAAGCGCCGCGATCCGCGCGAAGATGGCCGCCACCGCGGGCGAGCTCCTGCTGCTGCCCTACTTCGCCTCATGCGCCGCCCGGGCCGTGCAAGCCGTGATCGCGGCGCGCCACCCCGGGGAGGCCGTTTCCATCCTTCTGAGCCTGCCCGTGCAGCGGCAGAGCGATCCTTCCAAGCGCCCGCTTTTCCTCAATCACATGGTCCCCTATACCCTCCTGCTCGTGCCGGAGGAGCTCGCGGATCTCAAATCCTCGGCGAAGGCGCTCTACCGGAAGTATGCGGATTTCATGCGCCGGAAGCTGCCCGCCGCCATGGACGCGCTGATGCAGATGATGGAGCGCTGTCCCTCCCGCTTCTACAATCTGCCCGCCTTCCTCTACATGAAGGGGGAGATTTGCAGCCTCTTCCACTCCCACACCGGCAGCTTCCTGCCCGGGGTGGAATCCATCTTCGGCTGCCGCATCGCGAACGGCTACCATGTCCCCTCCGTGTGCTCCCCGCCGGGCATCGGCATCTTCTTCTCCGAGCATGCGGGCCTCCTCACCATGACCCTTTCCTGGAAGGATGGCTGCCTCTCCCCGCTGGAACTCGAATTGCTCGAAAGCACCCTGGCCCGGGACCTGGGCGTCGCCGATCCGTGAATCTCATCGAGGAAATTTCACGCAGGAACGATCCCGCCGCGCTCGCCATCGCCAGCGGGGAGCGGCGGGTGACGTACGGAGATCTTTTCGCCGGCGCCCGTCTCATCGCCGCCCTGCTGGAGGAGCGGAACGACACCGGAAGGATCGCCCGCATCGGCCTGCAATGCCCGAACGGCGTCTCCTACATCATCCTTTCCATGGGCATCCTGCTCTCCGGCGCATGTCTCGTCCCGCTGGCGGAGGAACTTGCGGATGCCGAGCGCGCGGAAATCGCGGGGACCACCGCGCTGGATTTCATCCTCGCCGCGGATGAGCTGCCCTGGCACGGCCCGGAAATTCCCGTGACCTCCGCGGAAACCGACGGCACCGCGTGGAAGTTGTACCGCCGTGCCCCCGCCCGCCCCGCTTTTCCCGAAGCGGAATTCCAGACCCTGAACCCGGCCTTCATCCGCTTCAGCTCCGGCACCACGGGCAAGAGCAAGGGCGTGGTGCTCTCCCACGCAACCCTGCTGGCCCGGATCACCGCGGCGAACGAAGGCCTGCGCATCGGCCCGCATGACCGCGTCCTGTGGATGCTGCCGATGGCCCACCACTTCGCGGTTTCCATCGTCCTCTATCTGCACGCCGGTGCCACCACCGTCCTGGAACACTCGCCCCTGAGGGAGGATATCCTGGCCATCGCGGAGCGCCACGCGGCCACCGTGATCTACGGCTCGCCCTTCCACTTCGCGATGCTTTCCGGGGATCGCGGGGATTTCACCTGGCCCTCCCTGCGCCTCGCCGTGGCCACCGCCGCCGCCCTGCCGGAAAGCGTGGCCGCCGCCTTCGATTCACGTTTCGGCAAGCCCCTCCACCAGGGCCTGGGCATCATCGAGGCCGGGCTCTCCGTGCTCAATCTGGATGCCGCGCGGGAAAAGCCCGCCTCGCTGGGCAAGCCCCTGCCCGCTTACGAGGTGAAACTGTGCGGCGACGAAGGCCTGCCGGTTCCCGAAGGCCAGCCGGGCGAATTCCATGTCCGCGGGCCCGGCCTGCTGGATGCCTACCTCGTCCCCTGGGAACCCGCCCCGCTTCAGGACGGCTGGTTCGCCAGCGGCGACCTCGTCCGGCGGGATGCGGAAGGACACCTCTTCCTGGTCGGCCGCAAGAAGGCCGTGATCAACGTGGCCGGCATGAAAGTCTTCCCTGAGGAAGTGGAGCGCGTCCTGGACTCGCACCCGTCCGTCTCGCGCAGCCTCGTGAGCGGCCGCACTCACCCGCAAATGGGGCAAATCCCCGTCGCGGAAATCATCCCCGCCGATCCCGCCCTGCCGCCGAAGCCGGTCGAACTCCAGCGCCACTGCCGCGCCCTCCTTTCCGCCTACAAGGTGCCGATGCAGTTCAAAATCGTGGAGGCCCTGCCGATGACCGCCTCCGGCAAGCTGCGGCGGGCCGGAGGCGGAGCCTAGGCAACGTCTCCCGACTCCCGGCGAATCCGCCACGGCGACCTCCGGCT
>CBFGVD010000110.1:0-8907 GCA_965651965.1 uncultured Verrucomicrobiaceae bacterium
TCGCCCTCGCTCGCCTCGATGCCGAGGCGGTGGAGCTTGAGCGCAACATCGCGGCGTGCCCGCTGCGAGTTGTTGGTGAGAAACCGGAAGGGAATCCCGTGGTTTCTCAATCGTTTGATGAAATCGGACGCACCGGGGACCAACCGGGAACCCCGGTAAATCACCCCGTCCATATCGAGCAGGAAGCCAACGCGTGCCATGCCTCCGTAGGAAGCGGCTGGCATGCCATGCAGGGGAAGGGCCGTAAAAGTGCGGCTGAGGCATCCTCATGCGGATCACGGCTTCCCGTGATCCGCTTGAATGTCGGAATGGATTAGGCAACTAAACCTGCCGAAACGGGATCACGCTGTGACTACACCGTCATTTCGCGGGGAAGGGATGCTGTTTCAGCAGGTCCTCCACGGTGAAGAAATCGACCTTTTCTTTCGTCGCCTCGCGGATCTTCGCCACGGTCTCCGGCTTCACGGCGGGTGCCCGGTTGCCGAAGTTGTTGCGCACGTAGGTGAGTACCCCGGCGAGCTCCTTGTCGTTGAGCAGCGGGCCGAAGCCCATCATCGGCGGCACGCCGGTGCTGGGATCGTATTTCACGCCCTTCACGGTGATGGGTCCCCAGATGCCTTTCAGGGTCAGCTTGATCAGGCGTTCCTCATCGCCCGTGACCCATTCGCTGCCGGCCAGCGGCGGGTAGATCTTGTCCTGGCCGCTCCCGTCCGCCTGGTGGCAGGTGGCGCAGTGCGCATCGCGGGAGAAGACTTCCTTGCCGATCCGCCAGAGCTCCAGTTCGGCGGCGGGCAGCTCCGGCTCCGGTTCGGCTTTCTTGGTCTCCTCGGGCGCGATCTTCAGCTTTCCGGCGAGGTAGTCCGCCGCGCGGGGATTGCCCGCCAGATCCAGCGTGCCCTCTTTCTTCAGGGCTTCCACGTCGTCGCCCAGGGTCAGGAAGGCGGTCTTGATCGCTTCCGGCATCCATTTGTCGATGGGGTGCTTGAGCACTTCCAGGGCGATGCGCGCGCCGTCGCCGTTGTCCATCCATGAAGCCGCGGCGAGCGCCTGCAGGCGGACGAGCGAGGAGGAATCGTTGGCCGCCTTCGTCAGCAGGGCGGCATGGTCCGGGATCTTGCGCCAGGCATGGCGGATGACCTCCACGGCTGCGGCGCGGGCCTTGTGCTCCTTCGCGTTCAGGCACAGGTCGAGCAACTGGCGGTCCACCTGGTTCTGCGCCCAGGTCGCCCACAGCGCTTCGGCGAGGTGGTGTTCATAGCGCGGATCGGCCTTGTCGAGCTTGGCGGCCCAGGCCTTCACGGCGGGCAGCACGCTGTCCGCGGCGCGGCCGCGGAGCTCCCGCCGGGCGCGGTAGCGGGTGCGGTATTCCGGCTCCTTGAGCGTTTCGAGCAGTTGCGCGATGTCCGCGCCGTCGATCTTCGCCGGTTTCACCAGCGGGCGGTCCTTGTGGCTCACGCGGTAGATCCGGCCGTGGGTTTTGCCACGGTTGGGATCGCGCGCGGAATGTTGCATGTGGCCGATCAGCGCGTTGTGCCAATCGACGATGTAGAGGGAGCCGTCCGGCGCGAATTCGAGATCCGCGGGGCGGAAATTCGGGTCGCTGGAAGTGACGAGGTCGCCGATGTGCTTGCCGGAATAACCGCCGCGGTCCTCCCAGACCTGGTGGATGCTGGTGCCCAGGAAGCCGATCGAGTTGTTCGTCATGAAACCGCCCTGCAATTCATCCGGGAAATGACGGGAGGAGATGAACTCCGCGCCGGCGGTGGGGCGGGCGCGTTTCGGCGCGAATTCCCCGATCTTGCCCGTTTCGTGGTGGAAGGGGGCCTTGATGGAAATCGGCAGCGCCCAGTAGTTGTTGCCGCCGGAAGCATCCGCGATGAAGCACTGCTGCCAATCGTCGAAGGCGATGCCCCAGGGGTTGTTGAAGTACGTCTGCACGTAGCGCTCCAGGCGGAAGGACTTCGGGTCGAAGCGCCAGATGCCGCCGCCCGTGCAGCGTTGCGGACCGTAGGGAGTTTCCACCTGGGAGTGGAGGAAGACGCCCTCGCCCATGTAGATCGCGCCGGCGGAGTCGGAGCAGAAAGCGTGGATCGCATGGTGCGTGTCGTGCGGGTCGAAGCCGTGCAGCAGATACTCGCGGGTGTCCGCCTTGTCGTCCCCGTTGATGTCCCGCAGGAGCATCAGGTTCGGCTCCTGGGAGACATAGACGCCCTCCGGAGCCAGCTCGATGCCGATGGGGAGGTGGAGCCCGTCGGCGAAGACGGTCTGCTTGTCGGCGCGGTTGTCGCCGTCGGTATCTTCCAGGATCAGGATCTTGTCATCCGGCAGCTCGTCCCCCGGGCGGTAGTGGGGATAGGAGGGCATGGTGCAGATCCAGAGCCGGCCCTTGTTGTCGAAGGTCATCTGCATCGGGTTCGCCAGATCGGGGAAGTCCTCCTCGGAGGCGAAGAGGCCGATCTCGAAGCCGTCCATCAGTTTGAAGGTCTTCAGCGCCTCCTTTTCCCGCAGGTATTTGATCGGCCGCTTGAAGTTGGTCTCCACCGGATCGAGCTTGCGGGTTTTCGCATCCGCCTTCTTCAGGTCGGATTCCTTGTTTTCCAGGGCCCGCCAGACCGCCCAATCGCGGTTCACGGTCATCTCGCGGATCTTCTCGATCTCCTGCGGGTAGTTGAAATCGCCGTAGGGCTTCCAGCGGCGGCCGTACACGTGCACGCCGTTGAGCATGCGGTGGTCGTTGTGCCAGAACCACGACTTCTCGTTCACCAGTTTGCGGAGTTTGGTGCTGTCCGTCCGCATCTCGATCATCACCGGCTTGTAGAGGGCCTCGGCCAGGGTGGTGCCGACGAGCTGGTCGCCTTTCTCGTTGAGCGAAAAGCCGTTGATGGTGAGCGGCTCCTTGAATCTGCCGTAAAGTTCCGCGGTAGGTTCGAGGAGATCGACGAAGCCGACCTTCCGCGCGGCGGCGACTTCTTCCATGACCTTGGCATAAAGGGCCAGGTTGGCGTTCTCTTTCGTCCCGTCCGGCAGGTCGAGCACGGCGCTCAGATCCTCGAAGGAGATCGGGGAAACGAGCACCAGCCTGGGGGCGGACTCGCCGTTGTATTTCTGAGCCAGCGTGTGGGTGACGAAGGCATCGAGCTCGGCGCGGAATTTCTCCACGCCTCCAGGTCCGTCGAAGGATTCGTTGAAGCCGAAGAAGGCGAGGATCGTGTCCGCCTTGCAGACGGCGAGCCACTCGTCCGGAGAGGGGTAGTGTCCCTCGCCGCGGTGCTTGTTGAGCTCCGGGCGGTATTTTTCCCCGCCGGGGAAAGCCCACGGGGTCTTGCGCCCCGCGCGCGGGCGGTAGGCGGGCGTATCCCCCGGGTAGCACATGTTCCGGATCGTGAGCCGGTGCTCGGGGTAGCGGAGATGGAGCTCGGTCTCGAAGCTGCCGAAGTATTGCATGCGCTCGCCCAGGCCGTTCCCGATCAACACGATATGCTCCTCCTTCGAGGGAGCCGGGAAGAGCGGAGCCGCGTGAAGCAGCGGCGCGAAGGCGGCGGCGAGTAGGAATGACGGTAATTTCATGGACGGGGTGGGCGGGCAATACCGGGAGGATACCTGGAATCTGTCTTTTTGTCCGAAAATGTCGGGTTGATTCCGATTTCCGTGTTTACCGGGGCACGCTTGCAAGGAATGTGCCCCTCCTGCAAACTGGAAACATGAGAATTCTTGCTCAACTGCTTTTCGCAGCCGTGTTTCCGGCAGGCACGGCCCTGGGCGGCTGGACGGATCTTTTCAACGGCCGGGATCTCGATGGCTGGGAACTCCAGACGAAAGCGGACTGGAGGGTGGAGGACGGGGCGATCGTGGTCGAAAAGGGCCGCAAGGGCCTGCTGACGAGCCGGGGGAGCTACCGGGATTACGAACTGGAGCTGGAATTCCGCGCCGCGGAAGGCAGCCGCAGCGGGATCTGCGTCTCTTCCCCGGATACCGTGACCGATCCCGGCTCGGAGTGCTACGAGGTGAACATCGCCCCGGCTTCCGACGCCTACCCCACGGGCAGCCTGACCGGGCGCTCGCGGCATGGCGGCGCCGGCGGGTTCCGGGGCTGGCGGAAAGTCCGGGTGAAAGTGGAGGGCGGGAAGGTGGAAGTCTGGCTGGATGGCGAACGGACGGTGGAGTACCGGGACCGCAAGCCGCTGGGCTGGGGCCATGTGGCCCTGGAATTCGACCAAGGACGGGTGGAGTTCCGGAACATCCGCATCAACAAGCTCGATCTGCCGTGAAAGGCGATGCGCTGCTCCGCGCAGCGGCGGAGGAAACGAAGGCGGTGTACGCGGAATGGGAGCGGCGGCCCTTGGAGCGCGCCTGTACCGGCCGCGGGGAATGCTGCCGTTTCCGCCTCACCGGCCGCACGCCTTTCCTCACCCGGGGAGAAGCCCTGGTGGCGGCGCTGGCGTGGCGCGCCGCGGGGCGGACCACGCTGCCGGAGGCGGCGGACGGGGCCTGCCCTTTCCTGAAGGCGAACCGCTGCCAGATCTACGCGGGCCGCCCCTTCGGCTGCCGCACCCACTTCTGCGATGCCGCGGGCGGCCCGGCGGCGCGGAAGGAGGTGCGGGACTTGATCCGCAGGCTGGAGGAAATCGATGCCCGTCTGGGCGGCTGCGGCGGGGTGAATCTACCCGCCGCGGTGGCCGCGGCACTGGACACCGCCTCCGGCCAAAAAAAGCGCCGCCGGGGTCCCACCCCCGGCGGCTGAAACCATCAACCCCTGCGTCCGGCAAGCGGAACACGGGGAGCTGACAATATGCTGTTCACCCTTACATGAAAACTCACGCAAAGCGTGGTCTTCATGGGATTGGACCCTTGGGTGCAGCGGATGTTCAAAATATCCGAAACTTTTTTCGCGGAGCCGCGGATTCCTACTTCCGGCGGTACACGCCGCTATCCGCGAAGCCCCGCCGCAGGGCCCGGAGGATGGGGCGGGTCCCCTCGTCGAAGCGCAGGATCTGGACGTAGCCGTCCACCTCCCAATTCTCCAGCACGCGGGCGACGAGTTCCTGCTGCATGCGCTCGGAGACGGGGCGGAAGGCGGGCCAGCGGACCTCCAGCACCAGGACCAGGTGCCGCCAGGCCGGGAAATGCTTCACCTGCCTCGCGCCGGCCCAGGCGCGGCGCACCACGGGTTCACGCTCCAGGGTCCTGCGCAGGCTGTCCAGCTCCCGCGGGCAGAGGTCGTGGGGCAGGAAGCAGTCGTCCTTTGTCACCAGGTTCCGCTCCACCAGGGCGGCGCGCAGCTCCCGCTCGTGGCGTTCGGCGCGCTCCTTGAGCCCCGTGGTCTCTTCCTCCCGGCCGAAGCGGGAGTGGAAGCGTGCCAGGGTCTCGAAGGCGCGCACGGAGAGGGTGGGATCCGCCGCGGCCTGCTCCAGAAATCTCGTCGAAGAGGGATCTCCCTTTTCCGCCAGGTGGCAGCCGCGGAGAAAAAGCGCCCCGGAGTGGTTCGGCCGGCGGTCGAGCAGTTCCAGCACCTCCGGCTGGATTTTGTCCAAGCCGTCCAGGCGGCAAAGCGCCGCGATGCGGTTCCAGGCTTCCTTGACGCTGCGGGTGCCTTCCCGGCCCTGCGTGCCGGCCTTCGCGGACTCGCGCTCCTTCGCCGCTTCTTCCTGCCATTTGCGGCTGAAGGAAGCCCTGGCTTTCGCCAGGAAGGCTGGCCGCAGCAGCTCCTCCGCGGCGGTTACGGGGGGGACGATGCCTGTGCCCGGCAGTTCGCCCGCGGCCTGGCCAAGCGACCGGAGCCGGTGGTCCAGCCCGGGGTGCCGGTCGGCCCTGGCGGCGGCCTTGCAGAGCGCGCGCTCGAGCCATTTTTCCGCCTTGGCGGGGTCGGGGGGGGTGCGCAGCAGGGCGGACATGCGCTCCATCGTGTCCTCCGGCAGCGGGCCGGAACCCAGCACGGCACGCTCCAGGGGAGCCCGGAATTCATCTTCCAGCCGCTCCGTCTGGATGGCCAGGCGGCGCAGGCCCCCGGCGAGCGCGGCGGCGGAGACCGCGCCTGCGGAGACCCGGTCGGCGGCCAGTTCATTGAAGCGCAGAAGCGCGCAGGCGCGGGAATTGAAGCGGGGCCAGAACCAGTTGAAGAATTTCGCGAGGAGGGGGCAGAAGCGGCCCGCGGAAAGGTGGGCGGCCACCCGCTCCCAGGTGGTGCGCGTGCGGTGCAGCCAGGCGGCGGTCCGCCCGTCCGCCCCGGCCACGTGGGCGAATTCATGGGCCAGCACGGCGCGGAATTCCTCCGTTTCCAGCGTTTCCATGAGAGGCAGGCCGATCACCAGATAGGCACGGTACCAGCCGAGCACTCCCAGGCGCGGGTTTTGCACCACCGCGGAGTTCATCCCGGCATTCAGGATCACCTGGTGGAAGCGGACTCCCCCGGCCAGCGCGCCGGTTTCCCGCACCAGGGCATGCAGATCGGGATGCTCCTCTTCCGTCAGAACCAGGCCCGCGGGCGGATCGAAACGAACCCACAGGCAGCCCGAGATGAAGGTGGCGACCAGCAGGCCGGCGAGCGAAATCAAACCCGCCGCGAGAGTACCGGCGATGCCCTGGTAGTACACCGCGAGCACCACTCCCGCGGCCAGCAGGAGCAGCCCCGCGCACAAGGCCGCGAGCAACGCCGCATAGCCCAGAAACACCCACCACAGGGTCTGCTTGAGCAAGCCCTCCGGCTTGTCGCTCCATGCGACATCCAGCCGTGAGACGAGGGAATGGAGACTATCTCGGGGCATCCGGGGCGGGGGAAAAACGTGCGGCGGGTTAATCTAACCCCATGTTAAAGACAATCGAAAAAGATAGCCGCTCCGCCATTTCATGATGCATCATGAATCGCGTTTGAAAAGCGCGCAATGTTCGCAAAATCAGCCGCATGGAAAAATCGGGCCATTTATGGACGGGTGCCTTTTCTGCCGGTGGAAGATGACATTACGGCACGGCTTCACCTATCAAAAGTCCTATTTGTCCTTTTCCTCCAGTGCAGCATCCGCTTTTACCATGGAAGGAGGGAGTTGGCCGGGGGGGGCGCCGCCACCCGTTGCAAGCTGCAAGCCCGCGGCGGCGGTGCGGATGCAGCATGCACCGGCCGGCGTAGCGCGGGAGCGAGCCCGACCCGCGTCTTTTCCCCTGTGGCGAAGAGGATTCCCCGAGCCCGCGCGCCCGGGGGCACGCCCCCTGCGGGAAGAAAGCGAGGGCCGGCCCGGCGAAAGGCCCGGCGGGCCCGCAACCGAAGCCTGACATCATGAAAACTAGCACCATCCTACTTTCCCTCTGCGGCGCGGGAGCCGTGGCAACACTCAGCAGTTGCGTGGATCCTTATTATGCGGGGGGCGCGGGCGTCTCGACCACCACCACGGTGTACCGGCCGGGTTACTCCGTGCAGGCCCTCCCGCCGGGCTATCGGGTGGAAACCATCGGCGGCACCCGCTACTACTATCACAACGACGTGTACTACCGCCCGCAAGGCCGCGGCTACGTGGTGGTGGAAAGCCCGCACCGTCATGCGCGCCGGGATTACGATCGCCGGGACGACCGCCGCTGGGACCGGAACCGGGGCCCGAGGCGCGACGTGACGATCATCCGCGAGTTGCCGCGCGGCTACAAGGTGGTGACCCACCGGGGCCAGCGCTATTACCGGGCGGGGAATGTCTATTACCAATCCCGCGGCGGCGGCTACGTCATCGTGAGGAGCCCTTTCTAGGGTGAAAGCAGCGGACCCGGCCCGGGCGAAGTCCCGGCCGGGCGTCCGCTCAGCATTCCACCACGTTCACGGCCAAGCCCCCCCGGGAGGTTTCCTTGTACTTGGATTTCATGTCGCGGCCGGTGTCGCGCATGGTCTTGATCACCTTGTCCAGGGAGACGAAGTGCGAGCCGTCCCCGGCCATCGCCAAACGGGCGGCATTCACCGCTTTCACCGCGGCCATGGCGTTGCGCTCGATGCAGGGGATCTGCACCAGCCCGCCCACCGGATCACAGGTGAGGCCGAGATTGTGCTCCATGCCGATTTCCGCGGCATTTTCCACCTGCTTCGGGGTTCCGCCCAGATATTCCACGAGACCGGCGGCGGCCATCGAACAGGCCACGCCGACCTCTCCCTGGCAACCGGCTTCCGCTCCGGAGATCGAGGCGTTGCGTTTGTAGAGCATGCCGATGCCAGCCGCCGTCAGCAGGAAGCGGTGCACGCCTTCCGGGTGCGGCGAGTGCCGGAACCGGACCGCGTAATGGAGCACGGCCGGGATGATCCCGGCGGCCCCGTTGGTGGGGGCGGTGACCACCCGCCCGCCCGCGGCGTTCTCTTCGTTCACGGCCAAGGCGTAGAGATTGATCCAATCGAGGATGCTGAGGGGATCGGAAAGGGCGGCCTCGGGCTTGCCGCGCAGGTTCTCGCAGATCGCCTTCGCGCGGCGTTTCACCTTCAAGCCGCCGGGCAGGGTGCCTTCCCGGGAGCAACCCCGGCTCACGCAGTCCTGCATTGCTTGCCAGATGGCATCCAGGCGCGCGCGCGTCTCCGCTTCCGGGCGGAAGGCGGCCTCGTTCTGAAGGAGCAGGGAGGCGATGGAAAGACCGGTGGATTCGCTGCGTGCCATCAGTTCCGCCGCGCAGGTGAAGGGGTGGGGCAGGGGGGTGTCGGCCTTGGCGGGCTGCTGCATCTCGGCCTCGCTGGCGATGAAGCCGCCGCCGAGCGAATAGATCACCGCGTCAGCCAGCGGCACGCCTTCCGCGTCGAGCGCGGTGAAATGCATCCCGTTCGGGTGCAGCGGCAGCGGCTTGAGCCGCTTGAAATCCAGGTCGGTCTTTTCGTTGAAATCGAGCGCGGCACCCCAGGGCGCGGCCAGCTTGCCCGTGCGGATGGCGGCGAGCTTTTCCGGGATCGATTCGATG
>CBFGVD010000111.1:0-8896 GCA_965651965.1 uncultured Verrucomicrobiaceae bacterium
TCGGCACCGCGCGGGTGCTCGATCCCGCCGCCCAGGCCGGTCACCAGGGTCTTTTTCTCGTCCGCCACCCCGTCGCCGTTCGTGTCGCGGAAGCTGCTCAGGTAAGGCGGGTGGATCAGATAAAGGGTGTCGCCCACGAAATGGCCGCCGCGCGGGCTGTCCACGTCCGGCACGAAGTGGATGAACTCGTCCGCCTTGCCGTCGCCGTCCTTGTCCCGGCAGCGGATGATCCGGCCCATGTTCTCCTTATGGCCCAGCGAGCCGTTCTGGTCGGAGGATACATACACGTCGCCCGAAGCGGATACCGTGATGGCCGCCGGGTAGTCCGCGTTCGGCGGCCCGGCGAATTCCTTCATCACGAATCCCTCCGGCAGTGCGCAGGCACTGCCGATGGCGGCGGCGGAGATCAGGTAGCAGGTGGATCGGTGCATCGGCGGACCCCCAATACGACCTGAAACGGGAATTTTCTCAATCCCAAGTGTGGGTTACCACGGTAGATGGGCCCGAAAATGACTTGCCCGGACATCCGATAGCGCGCACACGCAAGCCCGTGATCCGCAAGGCCTTCCTTCCCGGTGCCGGACTCGGCACGCGGCTGCGGCCGCTTACCGACCTGCTGCCCAAGCCGCTTGTGCCGCTTTTCCACAAACCGCTCGTGGAATGGGCCATGGAGGCATGCCTGACCGCCGGCATCACGGATTTCGCGATCAATACCCACCATCTGCCGGGGAAATGGCCGTATGCCGAAAGTGAGGCTCCGGGACTTTCCGCCGGAAATGGAATCTCCCCTAAAACGGGGATCTGGAAAAACGCCTCCATCCACCTCTTTCACGAACCCGTGCTGCTCGAAACCGGCGGCGGCGTGAAAAACATCGAGGCCTGGGCCGCCGGGGAAAGCGTCCTCGTTCACAATGGCGACATCTATTCCTCCCTTCCGCTGCACCGCCTGATCGCCGCGCACCAGGCCTCTCCATGCCCGGTCACCCTTGCGGTCCGCTCCACCGGGGATGCCACCCCCATCGCCATGGAGGGGGATCGGGTGAAGGACATCCGAGGAATGCTCGGCCTGGCGGAGGGAACCCACGTTTTCACGGGGATCTATTGCTTCGATCCCGAGTTGTTCGGTCTCATCCCCCCCGGCCGGAAGATTTCCGTCATCCCCGCCTTCCTGGAGCTGGCGAAGCAAGGCCGCCTCGGCGCCGTGATCCTGGACGAGGGCGAGTGGCGGGATCTGGGGGACCAGGCCAGCTACCTCGCCGCCCACCGGGAGCTCGCCCTGGCCCCTGCCATCCATCCCGCCGCCCGCATCGATCCCGCCGCCATCGTGGAGCGCTGTGTCGTCGGCCCCGGTGCTGAAATCGGGCCGGGAGCCGTGCTCAGGGACTCGGTGATCTGGCCCGGCGCGAGGGTGCAGGCGGGCAGCCGGGTGCTTGGCAGCGTCGTCCCGGCCTGAAAGGGGGAATAGCCGCGGACCTTCCGGGGCGCGGCCATGGACATCATCCGGCATTTCCCCCTTGTCGCGGTGCAGGAAATTCCAAGAACCTCCGGCCGCGATGCCGACCGATTCGATCCTCTACGCCACCCGCCAGTACCTCGGGATCGACCCCACCGTGGCCGTAACCCTCACCCCGATCAAAAAGGGGGCCTCCGGGCGGACCATCGTGCGGGTGAAAACCCCCGGGCGGGATCCTTTCATCGGCATCCACTGGACGGACGAACGGCCGGATAGCGACAACTTCCTGCCCGTCGCGAAGTTCCTCAAGGCCGCCAAACTCAACGTGCCGGAGATTTATCACGAGATCCCGCACCGCCGCGTGGCTCTGGTGGAGGATATGGGAGACACCGACCTGTTTTCCCTGAAAGGCAGTCCCTTCGCGGAGCGCGAACCCTATTACCGCTCCGCCCTGGCCCAGATCGACAAGCTGTTCTATTCCAAGGGTCCGAAGGATTTCGAGCTGATGCCGCCCTTCGATGAGTCCCTTTACCGCTGGGAACAGGAATATTTCTTCGACCACTTGGTGGAAGGCCTGCTGGGGATGGATGCCGGGAAGCTGCGGGAATCGCCGGTATTCACGGCTCTTGCCTCCCGCCTCGGCAGCGGGGCGAAGCACCTCGTCCACCGCGATTTCCAGTCCCAGAACCTGCTCCTCAAGGACGGCAAGGCCTGGTGGATCGATTTCCAGGGCATGCGCCGCGGCCGCCAGGAGTACGATCTCGCCTCGCTCGTCTTCGATCCCTACATGGACCATTCCGCGCAGGAGCGGGAGGCCATTCTCGCCATCTGGGAAGACATTGCCGAGGACCGTCCGGAGGAAACCATCTTCCGGGAATGCGCCGCCCAGCGCCTGATGCAGGCCATGGGAGCCTTCGGCAATATCATCCGGAACCGCGGCGACGATTGGTACCGCCCGCACGTGCCCGTGGCGGCCCGTATGCTCGGGGAAGTCGTGGCGGACACTCCTTTGGAAAAACCCCTCGCCCCCGTGCTGGAAAAAGCGCGGGATTTCGCCCCGTGAGCGCCCCGTCCCGCCGGACCTTCGTGAACGCCGCCGTGATCCTCGGGGCGGGCTTGTTCGCGCTCGGCGGGACCGCTGCCATCGCACCCCTGCGGAGCGCGGAGCGCGGCATCGTGGCACGGATCGCTTCCGCCGCGGACCCGGCGGAATCCGCCTTCGGAGGGGAGGGCAGCCAGGAAAAGCCGTGGATGCGCTGGAAGGCGAAACCCGTTGTGGTCCCGGAGCCCCCGCGGTTCCTGGCCGTGGACGATGATCCCGAAGGCTATTTCAGCACCAGCCCGCCCGCGCCCGTGGACTGTGCCGTCCTTTTCGCACGGCTCCGGGAGGCCGGGCACCGCGTGATCGCCTCCGGCTATCTTTTCGCGTGGGAAGATCCCGACCCCTTGGCCACGCTCGCCCTGCGCAAGCAGCTCGACCGCTTCGATGCCGCGGTCCTCGGGCTTCCCCTGGCCCGCGGGGCCGCCGCGGAGTCCCTGCCCGCGCCCTTCCTCCGCCTTTCGGTGGCGGCGAAACGCGCGGAGGGGGATGTCTCAGCCCTGCCGCAGGTGAACCGCGTGGCGGTCGCCGGTGCCGAACTCGGCGGGGAACACACGCTGGCGGGCTTCACCCTGCTGGAGAACGAAGCGGACGCGGGGGACGGCCGCCGCCACCTGCTCGCCCGCTGGCAGGACCGCATCATCTTCGCCCTGCCCCTGGCGGCGGAGATCGCCTCCCTTGGCATCGGGCCGGAGGAAATCCGGATCTTCTGCGGGAAGGAGATCCGCCTCGGCCAAGGCGGCCCGGTCATCCCCATCGATGAATTCGGCCGCACCCCGCTGTCGCCGGAAGCCGCTGCCACGGACATTCCCGCCACCGCGCTCATCAGCGAGGAAAGCCCGGTCCCGCCCGCCGCGGATCCCCTGATCTTCCGCGATGTCCGGGCGGAGCTTCCGGAAAACGAGCGGGCATGGTCGGCGGATCTGGCCGGCCTGGTCCACGCCCTCCGCGCCGCGCCGCGCTATGAGGCCGGCGTGCCGCTCCGCCGGCCGGGCCCGGTCGCGGAGCTGGCGCTGGTGTCTCTGCTGGCGCTATTCGCCGCGTGGGCCGCTTGTCTGCGGGCGCTGCCCTGGCGGCTGGGCGCGGCCCTGCTGGTCGCCGCCTTCGGTGCGGAGCTGGTCTGGCTGTTCGCGAGCAGGGTCGATCTCTGGCTGCCGCCCTTTGCCGCGCTGGCTCCCGCGCTCGCCGCCTTGCTTCTGGCTTTTGTCCCGGACCGCGCGAGCCGCCCCGCCCTCCGGGAGACCCCGTCCCGGCCCCTTGACCCGCCCGTGGCTCCGGACCCGTCGGCGGACCCGTCGTCCCCGGTGGAGGAAGTGTCGTCCCCGGTGGAGGAAGTGTCGTCCCCGGTGGAAGTTCCCCCGCATGGGGAAACGCCGCAGCCGCCCGCCCCGGCCCGCAAGGCCGCGAAAAAAGCCGCCCGCAAACAGCCCCGGAAAAAAGGCCGCTGAGTCCCCGCGCGGTTTTCCTTGGTATTTCCGCCGGATTCGCCGGAACTTCGCCCCGCCGCCATGAGCCTCCAGCACCCCATCGAGAAAGCCGAAGCCCTGATCGAGGCCCTGCCCTACCTTCAGGCCTTCCGCGGGAAAACCTTCCTCATCAAGATGGGCGGTTCCGCCATGGAAGACCCCGATCTGGTCGCGAAGGTCATGCGGGACATCGTCTTCCTGGAGGTCGCGGGTATCAATCCCATCGTCGTCCACGGCGGCGGCAAGGCCATTTCCGCCGCGATGAAGCAAGCCGGGCTCGACGCCGAATTCGTCGGCGGATTCCGCGTCACTACGGATGAAGCGATTTCGATCGTCGAAAAAGTCCTCTCCAACGAGATCAACCCCGGCCTGGTCCGCATGATCCGCGATCTCGGCGGCAAAGCCGTCGGCATCGCGGGCAGCGATGTCTTCCTGGGGGAGAAAATGCATGCCGCGGACCCGCAGGGCGGGCGGATCGATCTCGGCCGCGTGGGCGAGGTCGTGGGCTGCCAGCTCGGCCAGATGGATGCCGCCCACCGGGCGGGAATCGTCCCGGTGATCTCACCCCTTGCCGCGGAGCTGGCCACCGGCCGCCCGCTCAATATCAATGCCGACCTCGCCGCCGCCGCCCTGGCCAAGGAGCTGCGCGTGGCCAAGCTCGTCTATCTCTCCGATGTCCCCGGCCTCATGAAAGACCCGGCCCGGCCGGAAACCCTCATCAAATCCGTCAACCGCGTCCAAGCGGACGAATTGCTGGCCGACGGCACGATTTCCGGCGGCATGATCCCCAAGATCAAAAGCGCCATCGACGCGCTGAACGCCGGCGTTCGCAAGGTCCATTTCATCGATGGCCGGCTGCCCCACGCCCTGCTGCTGGAAATCTTCACCGACGGCGGCATCGGCACGGAAGTCACGCGCTGACGCGGAGCTTATTCCGTCTTGTCGGCCGTTTCCGTGCCGGGGGTCTTGGTGGGATCGACCAAGGCCCGGAAACGGTCCGCCCATTCGCGGGCTTTCGCGTGGGTGATGTTGGCTTCCAGGTGCTCCAGCATCCGCAGCGCCGCGCGCTTCTGGTCGCCGGATTGGAAGAGATCCTCCTCCATCTGCCACATCAGGTCCGGCTGGGTTTCGCTGAGGAATTTCTCGTACGCCGGGGATGACTCGGGAGCTTTGCCCCGGCCCCTGCCGTTCCCGTTGCCGTTGCCGCCCGACCAGTACTGCTGCACCACTCCTTCGTAGCGGATGCGGCGCATCCACTGCTCGCGCAGGGACTCCACGCTGCCCTTTTCCCGCAGCGGCGGGAAAACCACCTGGGTGAAAACCTGCCCGATCTCCAGCGGGGAGAGCGGCCATTTGTCCGCCTTGATGCCCCCCAGCCCGTAGGCCCGGGCGAAGACCGTATTCGTCACCGGATCGCGCAACGGCTGCACGTTTCCTTCGAATTGCTGGGGATTGCTGAAAATGGAATCGAGCGCTTCCAGCGCACGCGGTGCCAGCTCGGCGGTCTTTCCGTCCGCCTCCGCGGCATCCATGGTGAGCACCAGCCAGCGCAGCTGGTGGCGCAGGCAGCGGCCTAGCCCCTCGGCGTCCAGTTGCTCGCTGCGGCGGCGCTTCCATTCGCGGAAATCCTGCGCGCTGCGCTTCTGATCGGCGAATTCGACCTTCTCCACGCACTTCAGATAGAGCTCGATCGCCGCGTCGTCGCTGGCCATCCCGGCGCGGAAAGCGGACGCGGCCGAGCCCATCCGGCTCACCGCCTTCTCTTCCGCATTGTCCCGCAGGGAATCGAGCTTTTCCAGCAGGGCCTCCCGGTCGGCCTGGCTCAGCGGGTCGGCGGCACGGAGGGTCGGGGCGGCCAGAAACAATGCGAAAAGACAGGTGCGGTACATGGGCTTGCGGGTTTGGTCAGGTGAAACGCCTGACAAGCGCCGATGTTTTGCATGGAATTTGGAAATTACAGCATTTTCGGCGTTCCGGCGCCCCGCCTTTGAAAAAGTCCGGCCGCTAGATGCATCCGGTGACCGCAGGGTATTTACAGCCAGCGCTTGCCGCGCCATGATCCGCTTCATGTCGAAGCCACGCATCGGAGTTGTAGGGACGGGCCGGATGGGAGCGAACATGGCGCGACGGCTGAAGGACCGGGGCTATCCCCTCGCTGCCGTTTACGACGCTTTCCCGAAGGTCGCGGCGGAGCTTGCGGAAGAAACCGGTGCCACCGCCGCGGGGACCCTGGCGGAAGTGACCGCCGCCGCGGATGTCATCCTCACCGTGGTCACGGACGATGCGGCGATGCGCGGCATCTTCGCGGAAAGCGGGGACAGCCTGCTCGCCGGGGCGGAGGGCAAGGTGTTCATCAACTGCGCCACCGTCAGCCCGGAAGTCCACAGGGAAGTGGACGCGGCCGCGGCAGCCCGCGGGGCCTCCGCCATCGAGGCCTGCATGGCATCCAGCATCACCCAGGCCCGGGAGGGCACCCTGTATCTGATGATCGGCGGCACGGAGGAGGCTTTCAAAAAAGTGGAAGGCATCCTCCGGGATCTTTCCGCATCCCTCCGCCACGTGGGGGGCACGGGGCAAGCCGCCAAGGTCAAGGCGCTGGTGAACATGGTCATGAATATCAATACCGCCGGCCTGGCCGAGGGCCTCGGTCTCGGGGCCGCGCTCGGCCTGGACCTGAACATGCTGAAGGAAGTCTTCTCCCAGACCGGCGCGAATTCCCGCGTGCTGGAGACCGACGGCGACGACATGATCGCCCGCGAGCACGATTGCTTCTTCTCCGCCGCCCACGCGGCGAAGGACAGCGGCATCGCCAACGCGCTGGCCGCGGAAGCGGGCGTCCAGGTCCCGCTCTCCCTGGCCACGGAAGCCCAGTACCACCGCATGACCGAACTCGGCCTCGGCGAACTCGACAAGTCCGGCGTGGCGGAATTGACCTTCCCCGGTCGTACGGTTCATTGATTGCCCCAAGCGATGGACCTGCCTGAATTCCGCAATCGCCACGGCGAGAAGATCGATACCGCCTTTCACCCGGGAGAACGCGAAGGTGTCCTCGTCCTCCTGGCCCACGGGGTCACCGGGAACAAGGACCGCCCCTTGCTGCTCGCCCTGGCGGAGGGCCTCTCGGCCCGCGGCTGGCCCTGCCTGCGGCTTTCCTTCACGGGCAACGGGGACTCGGAGGGCGATTTCCGCGAGGCCACCATCACCAAGGAAAGCGCCGACCTCCGCGATCTCCTCGATGCCCTGCCCCCGCGCACGAAAATCGCCTGCATCGGCCACAGCATGGGGGCCGCGGTGGGCGTGATGACCGCATCCTCCGACGACCGCATCCGCGTCCTCGTTTCCCTGGCCGGCATGGTCCGCACGGAGGATTTCTGCGAGCGGGAATTCGGCGGCGTGACCCCCGGCAAGGGCTTCATGTGGGACGAACCGGAGTGCCCGCTTTCACAGAAGTTCGTGGATGACCTCGGGGCCATCGGGGATCTCTTCGACGAGGTCGGCCAGATCGCCGTTCCCTGGCTCCTGATCCACGGCACCGCGGACGACGTGGTGCTCATCGAGGATAGCCGCGATGCCTACGACACCGCCGAGGAGCCGAAGCGCCTCGTCGAGGTCAAGGGTGCAGGCCATTCCTTCGATGAAAAGAGCTACCCGCAGGTGATCGGCGAAGTCGCCGATTGGCTGGACGAGTATCTGGCCTGATTGCGGGATTTGCGCTCCCTTGAGATTCAACGTTCGATGTTGGACGGCCGGCGTCCGATGTTCGTTTTTAAGTCTTCAAACTTCAAACTCGCTCCCCTACCACCCGCCCCGTGCTCGCGAAACGCATCATCCCCTGCCTGGACGTGACCGACGGCCGCGTCGTCAAAGGCGTGAACTTCGTCGATCTGATCGACGCCGGCGACCCGGTGGAGGCTGCCATGGCCTACAATGCCCAGCAGGCGGACGAACTCGTGTTCCTGGATATCACCGCGTCCTCGGACAACCGCGCGACCATGGTGGACGTGGTCCGCCGCACCGCGGAGCATTGCTTCATCCCGCTTACCGTCGGCGGCGGCATCCGCAGCGTGGAGAACATGCGGGAGATGCTCCTGGCCGGTGCGGACAAGGTGGGGATCAATACCTCCGCGGTGAAGGATCCCGGCCTGGTCGATGCCGGGGCCGCTGCCTTCGGCAGCCAGTGCATCGTCGTCGCGATCGATGCCAAGCGCGAGGGTCCCGGGAAATGGGGCGTTTACACCCATGGCGGCCGCACTGCCGTGGGGCTGGATGCCGTGGAGTGGGCGAAGGAAGTCTGGCGGCGCGGGGCGGGGGAGATCCTGCTCACCAGCATGGATGCGGACGGGACCCAGGCGGGCTACGATTGCGAGCTCACCGCGGCGATTTCCGAAAGCGTCGGCATCCCCGTGATCGCAAGCGGCGGCGCGGGCAATCTGGACCACATGGTGGAGGTCCTGGAAAAGGGCAAGGCGGATGCCGTGCTGGCGGCCAGTATTTTCCATTTCGGCAAGCACACCGTGGGGGAAGCCAAGCGGTACTTCGCGGAGAAAGGTATCCCCGTCCGCCCGCAAACGGCGTGAGTGCCTGACAGTCAGGCGTGCCGCAGCTTTCCGGGGGGCGTGGCGGAACCTTGATTTATGGACTTGCCGTAGAATGCGGGACCGTGTAGCGGGGGAATCGTCCGGCGGAAACATCCCGGTCGCGCTTCTCTCGGTCTTCGCGCCATCGGCTGGTGAAGTGGTTTTGAATATGGCGTTGCGACAATAGACAATGGACATCTACGTGGGCAACTTGCCCTTCAGCGCCACCGAAGAAGAAGTGGCCGAGCTCTTCGCCGCCTTCGGACCGGTGGAGAAAGTGAAAATCGTCACGGACCGTGAG
>CBFGVD010000112.1:0-8847 GCA_965651965.1 uncultured Verrucomicrobiaceae bacterium
AGCAAGCAGCACCGCCTGCCGCGCGGCAGACTCCGCCTTGTACCGGCGGCAGACTTGGAGCATTTCAAGCGAACCTGTAGCCGAGGTCTCCGGCACGAAGGAGCGACGATGCATCTTGGCAGGGACACGCGTCCCCGCGTGTCCGCGATGCATAAGGTAGGGACACGCGTCCCGCGTGTCCGCGATGCAAGGGTGAGTTCCGCTATCAGGAACCGTTCGCGGTCGGCCGGGACGTCCGACCCCACCTTTGAAGGTAGGGACACGCGTCCCGCGTGTCCGCGATGCAAGGGTGCGGCAGGTTCCAAGGAACCGCCCGCGGTCGGCCGGGACGCCCGACCCTACCGCCATCCCTCGCTCCGCGGGAACATCCGAGCCAGGCGCGCGGCCATGGGATTTATTAAAACGCCCTATTCCGGCAGTTCCACCCGCTCGCCCAGGTGGCGCGGCCGCGTGCCCAGCACGCGGACATCCAGCCACATCTTCACCCGCGCGCCGATCTCGCGCACCTTCGTTTTCAGGCCGCCGTGGCCGGCCACGTCGCGCGCGTTGAAGCCGTCCACCACCATCCCGTTCGCCTTGGCCAGATAGGCGGCGCGTTCGTTCTGGAATTTCTGGGAGATGAAGGTGACCTGCCCCAGGCCGAAGACTTCCTTCGCCCGCACCACGGAGTCCAGGGTGCGGAGCCCGGCGTAGTCGCACACGATCCGGTCCGCGGGCACGCCCCGGGCGATCAGCGCCCGGCGCATCTTCTCCGGCTCGTTGTAGTACTTGCTGCGGTTGTCCCCGGAGACCAGCACCAGCCGCAGCTTCCCGGCCTTCCACAGGGCCTCCGCGGCCTCGATCCGGTAGCGGAAGTAGAGGTTTTCCCCGCCCTGGAAACGGTCGTCGCAGCCGAAGACCAGCCCCACCTTCCCGCCCGGCACCTCTGCCGCCGCGTCGAAGAGCTTGCCCCGCCCGGCCAGCACCGCGGCGAGATTCGCCCAGCCGATGAAGGCCAGGCCCAGCAGCACCAGCCCGGCTCCCGCCAGGAACAGCCGCTTCAGCCAGCGCTTCCAGCCTGCCGCTTTTTTCCCCGCCGCCCCGCTCACGCCTTTTGCTCCACGGGTTTCCACTTCGTCCACGCCACCATCGCCTTCACCGACTCCGCGAAACGGCTGCCGATGGGCTCCTCCGGCGCGATCACCCGCAGCCGGCCCGGATCCTCGTTGCCGAATTTCACTTCCTTCCACCGCCCCGCCAGCTCGCCGTCCACCTGCACCGGCACCTCCCGGTCGGCGGTGACCGTCAGGGAGTGCGCCTGCAGGTAGCTCACCGTGGAGCCCGCCGCCTCCAGATTCCCCAGCGCGATGCCGCGCAGGGAATCCAGCACCAGCTTGTAGCCCGCATCCTTGAAAACCAGCACGTCCAGCATGCTGTCCCGGTTGTCCGCCTTGTGGAAGAGCTTGAACTGCCCGCCGTAGAGCGAGCCGTTCCCCGCCAGCACCGCCACGCCCTCCTCGTGCTTGCCGTCCTGGCACTCCACCACCATCCGCGGCGGCTTCTCGCCCAGCACCTTCACCGCCGCCAGCAGGTAGGCCAGCGGGCCGAGCATCTTCTTGCTCTCCCACGTCGTCTCCTCGATCACCATCGCGTCGAAGCCCACCCCCGCCATCTGGACGAAGGGGATGCCGTTCGCCTCGAAGAGATCGATCTCCTTCACGTGGCCCGCCTCGATGACCTCGAAGGCGCGCCGCAGGTTGTCGAAGGGAATGCCCAGCTCGCGGGCGAAGACATTCATCGTGCCCGCGGGCAGCACCCCGAGCGCGGTCTGGGAACCCGCCAGCCCCTGCACCACGGCATTCAGGGTCCCGTCTCCCCCGGCGGCGACCACCACCGGCTCGCCGCGGCGCGCGAAGAGGGCCGCCAGCTCGCGCGCTTCCTCCGCGCTCCGGGTGGCGTGCAGGGCGAAGCGCGTGGCGTGATCCATCAGGAACCGCAAGGCCCGCTGCCCCTTCTGGCTGCGCGCCTTCGGGTTGAAAATTAAAGGATACCGCGCCGTCCCTTTCACACCCCGAATGGAAACCGGGACCCGCCAAATACCAAGTCCGAAAGTGCGGCTCCGGGGCCTCCCGCGCTAGCTTCCCAGGGCCGCCAGCACCTTCGCCACCGGCAGGCCCATCACGTTGTCGTAGGCGCCCTCGATCCCTTCCACCAGCAGTTCGCCGTTCTCCTGGATGCCGTAGGCGCCCGCCTTGTCCAGCGGGTTGGCTTTTTCAAAATATTCCGTGATCCGCGCCTCGTCCAGCGGCCGGAAGCGCACCCGCGTCAGCTCGTGGAACCGCTCGGCCCGCCCGCCGGGGAAGACCACGCACACGCCGGTGCAGACGGTATGCGTCCGCCCCGCCAGCAGCCGCAGCATCCCCCGCGCCTCCGCCATGTCCCGCGGCTTGCCCAGCGGCGTGCCGTCGATCCACACCAGGGTATCCGCACCGATCACCGCCGCTCCCGGCTCCCGCGCGGCCACCGCGGCCGCCTTCAGCTCGGCATTCCGCTCGCACAGCTCCTCCAGCGGGATCGCGGCATCGTGGATCTCATCCGCCGGGGAAACCATCACTTCAAACGACAAGCCCGCATCCGCCAGCAATTCGCGACGGCGGGGCGATCCGGAGGCAAGCACGACTCTCACGCGGCCGAGCCTCTACCACCCCGCCCCCGCCCAATCAAAAACCGCAACAACCCCCGGGAGAAAATAACAAGGCCTGTGAACAAGTCATTCACACGGGCTGTGAGCAAGTTGCCGAGCCGCTTCAATCCCCCGCTTGCAGCGCCCGCTTCATACCTGGGAATATCCTCCCATCGCCCTGATTTCCAAGGCGATCACGCACTTGAATTGCCGCTGCAAACGTTCCCGCCCGCCCTCGGGGGCCGGTGATCGGGCCCGTGAACAACCTTCTCCCCGCGAGGGTTTTTCTCCCGGATTCCTTATCGCAATTCACTTGCAAAGCCAGCCGAAGCGGGCACGCTTGCCGCCATGCGCGCGCTTCTTTTCGCACTTCCTTTCGCACTCATGCTGTCCGCCGCCGCGGCGGAGCTGAAGGTCGCCTCCCTCCACCCCTTGATCGGGGATCTGGCCCGTCAGGTCGGCGGGGAGCGCGTGGAAGTCGTGGACCTGATCGGCAAGAACGGCGATCCGCACCACTTCGAGCCCGCCCAGGCGGACCTGCAGAAAGCCGGCGACGCTTCCCTCTACCTCGCCTCCGGGATGGGCATGGAAAGCTACCTGCCCTCCCTCCGCGGCATCCTGGCCGGCAAGGCGGAAATCGTGGAAATCGGCAAGGACCTCCCCTCCATCGAGGGCGAGTGCGACCACGACCATGCCGGCCACGACCACGACCACCACCACGAGACCGATCCCCACTGGTGGCACTCCATCGACCTTTTCCGCCGCGCGGCCACGATCACCGCCGAGACCTTCTCCAAAAAAGACCCCGCCGGAGCGGAAACCTACGCGCGGAATGCCGCCGCCTACCGCACCGAGCTGGATGAGCTCGAGCGCTGGACGCGCCGGGAAATCGCCCGCATCCCGAAGGCGAAGCGCCACCTGGCCACCGCCCACGCCGCCTTCGGCTACTTCTGCAAGGATCACGGCTTCGAGCCCATCCCCGTGCAGGGCATGAACCGCGAGCAGATGCCCGCACCCGCGAAACTCGCGGAAATCCTGGCCGAACTCAAGGAGCACCGGGTGGCCGCCATCTTCCCCGAAAAGGAATCCAACCCGAAGATCCTCCAGGCCCTGACCGAAGACAGCGGCATCAAGCTCGGCGGAGCCCTGATCGCGGACGGCTCCACGGCGGAAAGCTACATCGCCATGGTCCGCCACAACGTGGCCGCCATCGTGGCCGGGCTCGGCGGGCAGGATGCCGGCCGCTAGAGCGGCCCGGGCCCGGGGGAAGATCCCTTTGAAAGTTCCGGATAAAAGAATTGCCGGAATTTTTAAAATATATTAAGGACTTCCTCGCTGTTGCCCGTAAAACATGAAAAACCGACTCGCGAGGCTGCCCCGCCTCGGAATCGGCCTGCTTGCCCTCACCCACCTGCTCCCCGCCCCGTTGTCTGCCGCGCAAGCGGCCCAGACCACCAACCCGATCGGTCGGGTAGCCAGGCTCTTCAACCGCAAGCTGGTCGAGACCGAAGAGAAAATCCACCGCCTGCAAGATCGTGCCGACGATCTCGCCGTCTTCGCCGAGAAGCCTCTCAAGGAGAGCCTCGGCTGGCGCTGCGGGCTGGAGGATGAGAAAGGCGGCGATCCTTTCATCGCGCTCGATCTGGGGCGCTCCTACCCGCTGGACGCGATTTTCCTCGTCCCCGCCCAGCCGCAGGCCGGGGACACCAACGACCTTTTCCCCCGCCGCTACCGCATCGAAGCCGCGGAGCGGGAGGATTTCTCGGACGCACGGCTGCTCTACCGCACCGGCACCCTGCCGCAGCCTTCCCCGGAGGGCTTCCCCGTCCAGG
Organism: uncultured Verrucomicrobiaceae bacterium; assembly: GCA_965651965.1. Classification (GTDB taxonomy): domain Bacteria; phylum Verrucomicrobiota; class Verrucomicrobiia; order Verrucomicrobiales; family Akkermansiaceae; genus Haloferula. Next base: position 4,495 of record CBFGVD010000112.1, read on the forward strand.
TGAACGGGGACGGCCAGGCCGCCCGCCATGTGCGCCTGGTGCTGGAGGAAGGCCACTGGCGCGGCCTGCGCGGCGTCGCCGCCCTGTCGGAAATCTTCATCTTCTCCGGGGAAGTCCCCGTCTCCCTGGGGGCGAAGGTGAGCACCCGCCAGTCCGTGGACATCCCCGGCATGTGGGAGGGCCGCTTCATCGCGGACGGCCGCACCCCGCTCGGCATCTGGCAGGGCGGGCTGTGGACGGAGTCCCAGGGCGATTGCCTGGAAGTCGACCCCGACCAGCCGGCGGTGGAATGGATCCTCGACCTCGGCGCCGCCACGGCGGTGGACCGCGTGATCCTCTTCCCCTACGCCCTCCCGGAATTGTCCGGCCCGGGCGTGATCCCGCCCCGCCTGAAAATCGAAACTTCCCTCGCCGCGGATTTCAGCGATGCCGCCTGCATCGCCACCACCGGCGAGACCGACCTGCCGGTGGACCTGACCACCCCGATCATGCTGCCCGCCACCGGCCCGGCGGGGCGCTATCTCAAGATCTCCTCCGAAAAAGCCTGGCAGCTCGGCACCCGCCGCCTCCAGGCCCTCGGCGAGATCCAGGTCTGGGCCGGCGACCGGAACCTCGCCGCAGGGCGCACGGTCAACGCCCGCCACAACGGCATCGAGCACCCCTCCGACCAGCTTACCGACGGCTCCGGCGGCTCGGTCCAGATCCTGCCCCTCCGCACCTGGCTGGGCCAGCTCGTGGAGCGCAACGTGATCCGCAGGGAATTGAACACCCTGGTCTCTTCCCAGCGCACCATGGCCTCGGAAAGCGAGCTGAACACCACCTGGGGCGCGGCCATCGCCCTCGGCCTCACCTTCCTCATCCCCGTCGCCATCGTCGAGCGCCGCCGCCTCGTTTCCCGCACCCAGCTCGACAAGCTGCGCAAGCGCATCGCCTCCGACCTGCACGACGACATCGGCAGCAACCTCGGCAGCATCTCCCTGATCGCCCGCTCCGCGAAGCGCGACCTGGAGCGCCTGAAAGGCCCGGACATCGTCGCCAGCGACCTGGGCGAGGTGGAGAGCATCGCCCGCGAAAGCTCCCTGGCCATGCGCGACATCGTGTGGCTGCTGGAGCGCCGCCAGGACACCGTCGGCGATCTCGTCCAGCGCATGCGGGATTGCGCCGCGCGCCTGCTGCGGGAGGTGGAGTATTCCCTGGTCTGCCGCTCCTCGAAGACCACCGCCAAGCTCACCCTGGACTCCAAGCGCCACCTCTTCCTCTTCTACAAGGAAGCGCTCCACAACATCGTGAAGCACTCCAAGGCCACCCTCGTCACCGTGCGCCTCTACGACTCCCGCGACCGCCTGGTGATGGAAGTCAGCGACAACGGCGTGGGCCTGCCCCGCAACGCCGAGGACCAGATGGCCGCCGTGAAAAAACTCACCGACCGCGCCCTGGTGCTGGACGGGAACCTCCAGGTGGAATCCTCCCCCGGCGCGGGCACCACCCTCCGCCTCTCCGTGAAACGAACCAGCCTGATGGCCACGAAAGCTACAGCCCATGAGTGACACCACCACCGCCCCGCTCCGGATCTGGATCCTCGAGGATCACGCGAACTTCGCCAAACAGATCACCCGCCTGATTTCCGCGGAAGACGACCTGGTCTGCGAGAAGGCCTTCTCCCACCCGGACGACCTCGCCGCCGAACTCAACTACTGCACCGCGCCGCCGGATCTCCTGATGCTCGACCTCGGCCTCCCCGGCAAGGACGGCCTCCAGGTCCTGCGCGAGGTGAAAGCCAAGGTGCCCGGGCAGAAAATCGTCATCCTGACCTCCTTCGACGACCGCGAGCGCGTGTACCGCGCGATCTGCAACGGCGCCTCCGGCTACCTGCTGAAAACCGCCGATCCGGACGACATCCTGGCCGGCATCCGCGACGTGATGCAGGGCTCCGCGGCGCTGAGCAGCACCATCGCCAGCATGATCCTGGAAGGCTTCGCCAAGCACGGCCCGGTGGAAGAGACCGAGCCCCTCACCTCCCGGGAGGAAGAAGTGCTGCGCCTGCTGGTGAAGGGCTTCATCAAGAAGGAAATCGGCGACCAGCTCGACATCTCCCAGCACACCGTGGACATGCACCTGCGCAGCGTTTACCGGAAGCTCCATGTCCGCACCCAGACGGAGGCGGTCTCCAAGGCGCTGCGGATGGGGCTGGTGTGAGACCGGCCGCCGCGTTCTTCATTTTCTCCCGCATGCCGCGCGGATCTTGCGCGCCGGTTGACCGCCGCCGCGCCGCGATCTAGGAATTTCCCCATGGATCTGACCACCACGGCATACGGCACCTGGAGCGCGGGGCGCTTCATGCACTTCGGCGAGACGCTCCCGGAGGAGCGCTTCCTTTCCTGCATCGCCACCGCCTGGGAGGCGGGCATCCGCACCTTCGTGACCGCGGATGTATACGGCAACGGCAAGGCGGACGAATTGCTCGGCCTGGCCCTGGCCGCCTACCCGCGGGAGGAATACTGCCTCGTCGGCATGCTCGGGCACGATTTCTACGAGGGCCAGCGCCAGGGCGCCCGCGGCTACCCGCGCTTCACCGATCCGGAGCTCCACCAGCCCTCCCAATACCGCGACTACCTGCGGAAGGCCTGCGAGAAATCCCTGGAGCGCTGCCGCACGGACCGCTTCGACCTGCTGATGCTCCACAACCCGGATGAAACCGGCTACACCAGCACCGCGGTGTGGGACGGCCTGCGCGCCCTGAAGGCGGAGGGCCTCGCCGCGCGCCTCGGCCTCGCACCCGGCCCGGCCAACGGCTTCTCGCTCGATATCATCGACTGCATCGAAAAATTCGGCGCGGAGATCGATTGGGCCATGCTCATCCTCAATCCCCTGGAGCCCTGGCCCTCCTGCCACGTCCTGCCCGTCTGCGAAGAGCACGGCGTGAAGGTGCTGACCCGCGTGGCGGACTACGGCGGCCTCTTCCACGGCGACATGAAGCCCGGCCACGTCTTCAAGCCCGGCGACCACCGCGCCTACCGCGCGGAGGGCTGGGTGGAGCACGGCCTGGAAAAGATCGCCCGCATGAAGCCCGTCGCCGACAAGCACGGCCTCAGCCTGATCCAGTTCGCCGCCGCCTGGAATCTCAGCCAGCCCGCGGTGGCGAGCGTGGTGCCCACCTTCATCCAGGAAGCGGGCGAAGGCGTCCGCAGCATCGAGGACCAGATCCGCGACTTCGCCGCCCTGCCGGACATCCGCCTGAGCGCGGAGGAGTCCGAGATGGTGCGCCGAATCGGGGACAATACCGGCTGCATGACCCTGAAGGGCGCCAGCAAGCGCCACTCCGCCAGCGAGCGGCCGGATGAATGGCCGATGCGGGAGGACCTCCTGGCCCTGGCCGGCAGGCACGGCCTCGGCACCGATTGGTGAGGGAAGACGCCCGGAAAGACGCCCGCGGGGGCCCTGCGCCGGGCAAGCCGCCTCAGCGCCCCGGCGTCGTCAGATCCTCGAAGGCCTGCTCCAGCACGTCCTCCCCGCCTTTTTCCGGCAGGGGAGCCGTGGTGGTGGTTTTCATCTGCTCCGCCAGATCGTCCATCGGCCGGCCGGCTGTTCCGGAAATCTTCACCGTCGCCCAGGCGAAGCCGCCGACCTTCTTCCGGAAAACGCCGCGCAAGGCCGGGGAACCGCTCGCCACGCCCGCGGCGGGGAGCCCGACGTTCAATTCCCCCTCCAGCTTCCCGTCCGCCGCCGCGTGCACCGCCCCGCTGATGGACAGGCGCCCGCGCGCGTCCAGCAGGAGATCTTCCACCCCCTTGCGGCCTTCTTCCAGCACCGCGGTGCCCCGCGCGTTCAGGTCGAAGACCGGCAGGCGGTACCAATCCTCTGCCATCTCGTCCGCCAGCAGGTCGAACATCGGGAAGCCGCGCCCAACCGTCTGGGCGGAGACCGCGGCCCGGAACGGGATGCGGCCCGCCACGCCGCCGCCGGTGCCGGAGCTCAGGCGCACATCCCCGGGCTCGGCGTCCTCCGGGGTTTCCACCACGGAGCTGAGCCAGGAGCCGAAGGAAGGCCCGAGCAGGGATTGCAGCGGCATCGCCGTCACCTTCGCCTTCAGCACGGTTTCCCCGCCCTTCAGGTCCAGCGCCACGTTGTCGGGATTCAGGATTTCGATCTCGCCCCGCCCGCTGCCCGGCGGAGACAGGCGGATATTCCCCACCCGCACGCCGGAAGATTCGAGCTGGAAGGACGCGAAGGACAGATCCTGCTTGCCCCAGCCGGCCGCGTCCAGGGTGCCGCCCTTGAGCACCAGGTGGGATGACTCCCCTTCCCGGTCGTGCATCTGCAGCTCCGCCTCGCTATTCCGCAGCACCAGGCCGG
>CBFGVD010000113.1:0-8825 GCA_965651965.1 uncultured Verrucomicrobiaceae bacterium
CTGAAGCGCGTGGAGATCGACCGCACCGCGAAAAACGGCCTGATCTGCAAGGACAACATGCGCGCGGACATCAAGGTGGCCTTCTTCGTGCGGGTGAACCAGACGGAGGAGGACGTGCTGCGCGTGGCCCAATCGGTAGGCTGCGACCGCGCCTCGAATACGGAGGAGATCCGTTCGCTCTTCGACGCGAAATTTTCCGAAGCGCTCAAGACGGTGGGCAAGCGCTTCGATTTCACGGAGCTCTATGAAGAGCGCGAGACCTTCCGCGACGAGATCATCAAGATCATCGGCACGAACCTGAACGGCTTCGTGCTGGACGACGCCGCGATCGACTATCTGGAACAGACGCCGATCGAAGCGCTCGATCCCGACAACATCCTGGATGCGCAAGGCATCAAGAAAATCACGGAACTGACGGCCACGCAGGCGAAACTCTCCAACAACATCCAGCGGGACAAGGAGAAGGTCATCAAGCAGCAGGACGTGGAAGCCCGCGAGGCGATCCTGGAGCTGGAGCGCCAGTTGGCCGAGACCGAGGCGAAGCAGAAGCGCGAGGTGGAGAGCGTGCGCGCCCGGGAGGAAGCGGAGACCGCGAAGGTCCGCGAGGAAGAGCGCCAGAAGGCGGAACGCGCCCGCATCGCCGCCGAGGAGGAGATCCAGGTGGCCACGGAGAACAAGGACCGCCAGGTGCTGGTGGCGCAGCGCAACAAGGAGCGCACCGACGTGGTGGAAGTGGAGCGCGTGAAGCGCGACCAGGAGCTCGAATCGATCGAACGCGAACGGGTCACCCAGCTCAAGTCGATCGAGAAGGAGAAGGCCGTGGAGGTCGAGAAGAAGGCGATCCAGGACGTGATCAAGGAACGCGTCGCGGTCGAGAAGCTCGTCGTGGTCGAGCAGGAGCGGATCAAGGATACCGAGGCTTTCGCCGGCGCGGACCGCGAGAAGCAGGTGAAAGTGACCTTGGCCGAGGCCCTCGCGCAGGAGGAGATGATCCGCAAGATCAAGGAGGCCGAAGCCGCACAGGAAGCCGCGAAGCTGCGCGCCGACCAGGAGCTCTACGAGCGGGTGAAGGCCGCGGAAGCCTCCAAGAAATCCGCCGAACTCAAGGCGGAGGAGGTCGTCATCTCCGCCGAGGCCGAGCAGTCCGCCAGCGAGAAGCAGGCGCTGGCCAAGAAGCTGCTGGCGGAAGCCACCGCGAAGGAAGCCGCCGCCGTGGGCCTGGGCGAAGTGGAGGTGCTGCTCGCCACCGCGGAGGCCACCCAGAAGCAGGGCACCGCGGACGCGGAAGTCAGCCGCCTGAAATTCCAGGCGGAGGCCGATGGCATCACGAAGAAGGCCGAGGCGATGAAACTGCTGGAAGAAGCGGGCCAGTCCCACGAGGAATTCAAGCTGCGCCTGGAGAAGGAGAAGGCCGTCGATCTCGCCGGCATCCACATTCAGAAGGACATCGCCGAAGCTCAGGCGAAAGTCATGGGCGAGGCGATGAAATCGGCGAAGATCGAGATCATCGGCGGCGAGGGCAAGTTCTTCGACCAGATCGCGGGAGCCATCTCCCGCGGCAAGTCCGTGGACCGGCTGGTGGCCAACAGCGAGGTGCTGGGCGACGTGAAGGAGACCTTCTTCAACGGCGATCCGGACTACTTCAAGGCCCAGCTCCGCGAATGGGCCGGACAATTCGGCGTGACCACGGAAGACGTGAAGAACCTGAGCGTGGGCGCCGTGCTCGGCAAGCTGCTGGCGGACGCGACCGGGGATACGCGTAGGAAGCTGCTCTCCTTCCTGGGTGCCGCGGACCGCTTCGGCATTGCCGACGAGAAGGCTTCAAAGGTGATTGGTTAATAGCGCGAGATCGGAAATCCGGCCTGCTTTGCGGACGCTGTCCCAAGACGGGTCCGGGCTCCATGAACTGCGCGCGGAAGATCCAACCGCGAAAGGACGCGGAACGGCGCGAAATTTAAAAGGGCGGAAAGACAGGAAATCAGAAGAGCGATCGTCGACCTACAATGCTCCGTTCTTCTACCTATTCAAATTTCGCGCCTTTTCGCGTCCTTTCGCGGTCGAATGTCTTTCCTTTCCGAACCCATGAGCGAGCCGATCTACAAACAGGAAAGCTACGACGTGATCGGAGCCTGCTTCGAGGTTTACAAGGAAATGGGCGCTGGCTTCGTCGAGCCCATCTATCATGAGTGCCTGGAGCGGGAGATGCGCCTTCGCGGCGTACCGTTCGTTCATCACGCGGGTCTTGCCCTCGCGTTTCCCGTGTCCTTTCGCGGTTAAATTCCATGCCCGAAGAACCTCTCAAGCCCGATCAACTCGAAGGCGGCGCGTATGAAGTCATCCGCGCCCGGCTGGACAAGCATGCAGCCGTGCTCCACGAAGGGCTCGACGCCCTGAATGCCGAACGACTGCAGGTCTTCGGCGGGATCGAGACGGCCCTGCTCGGCACCGAGCGCGTCTCGACGGAACACAATTGCGTCGCGCGCGATCTGGTGGCCATCGGCAAGCGGCGCTTCCTATTCGGCTACAATATCCAATTCGGGTTGAAGCAGACGACGGACATCCGCGATGTCTTCGCCGCCTACGACTACAATCCCGAAACCCGCACCTTCGCCGAGCTGCCGGTGGGGGAGGTGCTGGGCGATCCGAAATTCACCGAGGATTTCGCGTATCTCTTCAAATACTACCGGGAGACCGTCTTCCTGAAGTTCATGATCATCGGGCCCCATCTCTACATGGGAATGCGGGCCGGGAAATCGATCGACGACATCAAGGTCTTCAAGTGGCGTTTCGCGAGCGACGGCACGTTGGAATACGTGGGGAACCGCTTCGACCACGAGTATGCCTTCCCCGCCCAGCAGGAATTCGAGTGGAAGCGCGCGCACCGCGGCATGCACCGCTCCGGCATGCACCCGCACATCTCCATCGAGGACCGCGTCTTCGTGGAGACGGTGGGCGGCGACCTGACCGTGAAGGTGGAGGACAACACCGCGAGCGGCCAGGGGATCTATTCGGAGCCGGTGACCGAGAGCGACCAGACGCTCGACGACGCGGAGATTTTCCACGCCTCTGTCGGATCGCTGATCCTGCTGAAAATCCTGCCCTATCGCGAAAACCTGCACCGTTACCTCGTCTTCAACGAAAAGACGAAATCGGTGCATCGCATCGACGCGATCGGGGATTCCTGTGTCCTGCTGCCGGACGATCACGGCATCATCTTCGCCAACGGCTACCTGCTGCAGAGCGGGGAGGTGAAAACCTTCGATCACGGGCTGCTGGACATGCGCTTCGAACGCCGCGTCGCGAGTTCGAACGGCGAAGACATCCTTTACTCCTTCTACAACCGCGCCTCCGGGGACTACGTGTTGCTCTCCTACAACCGGATCAAGCAATCGGTGGAGACGCCCATCGTGTGTTCCGGCTACTCCTTGTTCGGCGACGGCCGCCTGGTCCTCTTCCGCGGGGACGGGCAGCCGCAGAAGCACCACGCGCTGCAAATATGGCAGACGCCGTACCTGGATGACGAGACCGGCACGGCCGCGGCCGCGGACAAGGAATCCTTCCTCTACAAGATCGGCAATCCCGAGCTGGTGCGCGGCATGGCGGAATCCCGCGAGCTGCTGACCCTGCTTCAGAAGGACGATTCCTTCGCCGGCCTGTACCTGGATGTCGTCAAGCGCTCCGGCGACCTTCTCGATTCGTATTTCTGGCTCAACCGTGCCGAGTGCAAGTCTCTGGCCGCCCCGCTGCGGGAGATCAAGAAGGCGGGCGAGGCGGCCATCGGCGAGTTCGAGAAGGTGCAGAAGCTCCGCGCCGTCGCCGCGGAACGCACCGCGGCCGTCCGGGCGGCAGTGGAGAAACTGGTGCGCGAGGCCCGCACCTCGGCACCGGACGCGCTCCAAGGTTTCGTCCACCAGCTTGCGGGCCTGAGGAAACTGCGCGGCGAGATCATCGCCCTGCGCGACGTGCGCTACACGGACGGGGACACCGTTTCGGCCTTCGAGAAAGAGGTGGTCGAGACCACCGACGCCGTTTCCGCGAAGACGGTGGATTTCCTCTTGGGCGAGGAATCGCTGAAATCCTATGCGGCCGCGATCGATGCCCAGGAAACCGCCTTGGCCAAGATCGCGAAGGTAACCGAAGCCGATGAAGTCGCCGCGGCCCTGGACCAGGCGGCGGCGGAGCTGGAGATGCTGATCGAGATCGTCGGCGGGCTGAAAATCGCCGACGCGACGCAAACGACGGCGATCATCGAGCGGATCTCCGCGCTCTACGCGCGGCTGAACGGCACGCGCGGCTCCCTGCGGAACAAGCGCAGGGAACTCGCGCGCGGCGAGGGCGAGGCGCAGTTCGCCGCGCAGATGAAGCTCCTTTCCCAGGCGCTGGCGAACTATCTGGACCTCTGCGACACGCCGGAGAAGTGCGATGAATCGCTGACGCGGCTGATGGTCCAGGTCGAGGAACTGGAAGGGAAATTCGCGGAGTTCGACGAATACATCGAGCAGCTCGCCGTGCGGCGGGAGGAGATTTACGATGCCTTCGAGGGCCGGCGCACGCAACTCGTGGAGGCGCGCGGCAAGCGGGCGGGCGCGCTTTTCAAATCGGCCGAGCGCATCCTCGCGGGGATCCGCAACCGGGTTTCGATGCTCGGCGAGGTCGAGGAGATCCATTCCTACTTCGCGACCGATCCGATGATCGAGAAAGTCCGCGACCTCATCGGCCAGCTCCAATCGCTCGGAGACCCGGTGAAAGCCGACGACCTCCAGACACGGCTGAAAACGCTGCGCGAGGACGCCGTCCGTCAGTTGAAGGACAAGAAGGACCTCTATGTGGACGGCGAAAACGTCATCCGCTTCGGTAAGAATTCCTTCAACGTCAACACGCAGCCGCTGGAGATGACCATCGTGCCCCACGAGGACGGGATGGCCTTCCACCTGACCGGCACCAAGTTCTTCGAGCCGATCGCGGACGCGGATTTCCTGGCGGCCCGGCAGGCATGGGACCTGGAAGTCCCGAGCGAAAGCCCGCGGGTGGCGCGGGCGGAGTACCTGGCATGGAGGTTTTTATCCGAAGGAGTTCCCGCGATGGCACCCGGCGGGGCGATTCTCCCCGCGATACAGGCATTCATGCAACCGCGCTATGCGGAGGGGTACACCAAGGGAATCCATGACGAGGATGCAGCCAGGATCCTCGAAGGCCTGCTGCCGGTCCATGCGGAGGCCGGCCTGCTGCGCTTCGGCCCGCGCGAGCGCGCGGCGGCGGCGGTTTTCTGGGAGTCCTGGGATGATCCCGCGAAGGACCGTCTCGCAGGGCAGTTCTTTTCCTACGGGAAACGTCGTAACTTATTCGCCGGCGGCGACGAGACGGGGCGCTGGAGATTCCGGCTGGAGGAAGAATTCGCCAAGTGGCGGGATGCCCACGGCCTGTTTCCCGAGGTCGTGCCGGGGAAAGCCGCGGATTATCTGGCGGAGGAATTGGCCGGTGGCGGCGCCTTCGTGGTATCGGCGGCCGCCGCGGAGCTGGGCAGGGCCTTTCATCATGGCCTGGTGGCGAAACGCGCGGAAGGCATTTTCAAGGACTCCCTCGGCCAAAAGGAGAGTCCTCCCTCCGTGCGGTACGAGATCGCCCGGGATTGGCTGGCGGGTTTTGCCGCGAGCCATCCGGAGGCGGTGGATGGAACGCCGGAAGCGCTCGTCGGCACGGTGGTGGACGAAGCCGCGGCGCACCTCGCGCGCGGGGGCTTCGAGCAGCGCGCGGTGAAATCCATCCCGCTCTCCTTCCGCGCGGAGGGCCTGCGCTCCAGCCATGTGCGGATCGATGGCGGTGCGCTGGAAATCCACTACAACGAGTTCCTGGACCGCCTGGAGCGCCACGAGCGCACGGATGCCGCGGCTTTCCGGGCCCTGGCGGAGCGGAAATCGCAGCTCGCCGGGGCGAAGCGCGAGCAGATGCGGCTCGACGAATTCAAGCCGAAGGTGATGAGCGCCTTCGTGAGGAACCGGCTCATCGACGAGGTGTACCTGCCCTTGATCGGGAACAATCTGGCCAAGCAGCTCGGCACCGCGGGGGCGGACACGCGCACGGACCGCATGGGCCTGCTGCTGCTCATCTCGCCGCCCGGCTACGGCAAAACGACGATCATGGAGTACGTGGCGAACCGCCTGGGCCTGACCTTCGTGAAGATCAACGGCCCCGCGCTGGGGCACCGCGTCCTCTCGCTCGATCCCGCGGAAGCGCCGAACGCATCCGCCCGCATGGAAGTGGAGCGCGCGAACCTGGCGCTGGAGATGGGAGACAACGTGATGCTCTATCTGGACGACATCCAGCACACGGACCCCGAATTCCTGCAAAAATTCATCAGCCTCTGCGACGCGCAGCGGAAGATCGAGGGCGTATGGAAAGGCCAGGCGCGCACCTACGACCTCCGCGGCCGGAAGGTCGCCGTGGTGATGGCGGGAAACCCCTACACCGAGAGCGGCGGCAAGTTCCAGATCCCGGACATGCTGGCGAACCGCGCGGACACCTACAACCTGGGCGATATCCTCGGCGGCCACGAGGCGGCCTTCAAATCCAGCTACGTCGAGAACGCGCTGACCTCGAATGCCGCGCTCTCCCGCTTGGCAAGCCGTTCGCAGAAGGACGTCCTCACCCTGATCCGCATCGCCGAAACCGGCAGCCGCGACGGTGCGGATTTCGAGGGCAACTACACGCCCGCGGAGATCGAGGAAATGCTCGCGGTGACGAAGCACCTGCTCGCCGTGCGCGACACGATCCTGCGGGTGAACCTGCAGTACATCAAGAGCGCCGCGCAGGAGGATGCCTACCGTACGGAACCGCCTTTCAAGCTGCAGGGATCCTACCGCAACATGAACCGCATCGCCGAAAAGGTGCTGCCGCTCATGACGGCGGAGGAAGTCCGGCAGATCATCGTCGATCACTACCGCGGGGAGTCCCAGAACCTCACCACCGCGGCGGAGGCGAACCTCCTGAAGTTCTACGAAATGGAAGGCTTGCTGGACGATACGCAGGCCGCGCGCTGGGAACAGATCAAGAAGGAATTCAACAAGCGCAAGCTGCTCGGTGCCGGCGGCGAGAGCGATCCCGTGGCGCGGGTGGTCGCGCAGCTCACGCAATTCAACGACGGCCTGGAAGCGATCAAGGAAGGCATTTCGATGGCCGGGCAGCACTACGCGCAGCCGCAGACGCTCGCGGAGCACACGGTGGCGCAATTGCGCCAGATCATCGAGGGGCTGCGGGCGGTGCCCGTGCAGGTGGATATCAAGGTAGTGCCGGTACAGGACGAGAAAGGCAGCATCGAAAAGATGGATGCCCCGGAAGGTCCGCCGCTCCACTTCGAGCCGGAGGTGAAGCAGGAAGACTAGGCCCGGGAATTCGGGCCGCATGCCTTTATCCGGGGCGGGAAACGACTTCCGCGATCGCGTGATGTTGCGGGGGCCGCTTCATGCTATCTTCCGCTCACCCCCCACATCCCCCCGACCATGAATACCGTCACCCCCCGGCGGTCTTTGCGAAGGAACGGCTTCTCACTTCTGGAACTCACCGTGGTGATCGCCGTGCTTCTCTCGCTCACGACCGTACTGCTGCTCGGCGCCCGTGCCTGGAAAAACGGTGCCGACCGCACCGCCTGCATCATGAATATCCGCGAGGTGCAGATGGCCGTGCGCTCCTACCAGAACCTCTACGGCTACAGTGCCGGCGGCATGCCCTATGCCGAGGAAGGCACCCAGGACATCGGTGCCCACCTGCTCGCCAAGGGGTTCATCGGCGGAAAAACCCTTTCCGCCATCCAGGGAGAGGAGGCGTGCGCCGGCGGAGGCCACTACACCTGCTCCCAGCCGGACGTTTTCCCCCCGGTCGGCGAGCTCTATATCTCCTGCTCGCTCTCCGGGCTGAAGGAGCACGAGCCGGACCCCGGGGTGGAGTGGTAACGGCCCGGAAAGCTCAAAGCTCCAGGGCCGACCTCAGGTCGGAAGCTGCGGAGACGGCCTTTCCCTTCGGGTCTTCCACGAAAGCGAAATCCTCCCCCGCCGCAGGCGGATCCGGCTGCGGGGATGCGGCAGGGAGCCGCGGCGCTCTCTCGATGGGTGCCAGATCGGGCAAGGAGGCATTCTCCGCCGCGGCCTGGAGATCCTCGAACTTCCGGGCGGTGCTCAGCACCCGGGTCTCATAGGAGCCTACCGCGGCATTGTAGTGGCCCACGGCGCTTTCGAGCGACTTCCCGAGCTTCCCGAAATGCCCGGCCAGCGTGGCCAGGCGCTCGTGCAGGGTGCGGCCCAGCGCGGAGATCTCCCGCGCATTCTCCGCCAGGGCTTCCTGACGCCAACCGTAGAAGACGGCCCGCAGCAGCGCGATCAGCGTCGTCGGCGTGGCCAGGATGATGCGCTGCTCCACCCCGTGCTCGATCAGGCCGGGATCCATCTGGAGCGCGGCGGAAAAGAAAGACTCGCTGGGCAGGAAGAGCACCGTGAATTCCGGGATGTGGTCGAATTGCGAGGTGTAGTTCTTGGAGGAAAGCTGGTTCACGTGGGTGCGGACCTGGCGGGCATGGCGCTGGAGCGCTTCCTCGCGCAGCCGGTCGTCCGTGGCTTCCAGAGCGTCCAGATAGCCGTCCATCGGCGTCTTGGCATCCACCACGATGGTCTTCCCGCCGGGAAGGTGGATCAGCAGATCCGGGCGCAGGCGCCTTCCTTCGTCGGTGACGGTGCTGGTCTGGGTTTCGAAATCGCAGTGCTCCTGCATTCCCGCGAGCTCCACCACGCGGCGGAGCTGGATTTCCCCCCACTGGCCGCGGCCGGTCGGCTGGCGCA
>CBFGVD010000114.1:0-8812 GCA_965651965.1 uncultured Verrucomicrobiaceae bacterium
GCTTTCCTTTGTCAAATCGATGCCGACAAGGCTGGTGGCATGCGCGCCCTGGACCCAGGGTTTGGAGGGCGAGTCGGCCTCGAGCGTGGTCTTGGCGTAGAAACTGAATTGGGCGAAGGCCTTCACGCGGGTGTAGTCCTTGATCTTGTCCGAGGGACTCTGGTACATCTCGTCGCCGGTGAAGGGGCGCTCCAGCCGTGCCTCCCCGCCGGGGAATGTATGGGAGGGATTGCGGCTCAGGGCGCCCGTGAGGCGGCTGGCATCGCCGTATTCCAGATCCAGGGTGCCGGAGCGGATCTTCTGGCTGCCCTTCATGAGGTTGATTTCGATCGACAGGCGGTTGTTGGAAACCGCGGACGGCATGGGACCGAAGCCGACGTCGATGGTATCCGACCTCTTGAGGGGGAGGATGCCCTGGCCGTCGTCGTGGGCCGTCTTGATGTGCTGCGGGGTGAGCCAGTCGATCCAGAAGCCGGTGCCCTGGGAAGGATAGCCGGGAGCCAGGGGCAGGCTCGTGGTCTTGTTGTCGTAGAAGTCGGTGAAGGATCCGCTACCGCTGTCCCAGCTCAGGTTGCCATCCACGCATTCGCCGAAAACCTTGTTTTCACCGGGCTGGAGGACCACCGGGGCGTTGCCGCCGCTGAAGGAGCTCTTCAGGTTGATCCCGAAGGTTTTCGGCGTGCGGGAATCCCCGGAATGATACACATAGAGCTGGTTGAAGTGAGCCAGGGAAGTGGTCTGGGGCTGGCCGTTGCGGTAGAAGCGGAAGCCGATCGGCAGATCCTTGAAGTCGATCCGCATCTGATCGAAGGAGATCGCCACGTTGTAGGGATTGTAGAGCGTGACGATGGGTGAATAGATGACGTACAGCATGTAGTTGTCATCCTTGGTCGCATCGTTCCGGTCCACGCCGCCGGACCAGTTGCCGTGGGCGTCCTTGCAGATCATGGAGAACTGCATCTGCACCTTGGCCACCACGGGCATGAGCAGCATGCCCTTCGGAGCCACCGGATTCGCCTTGTAGGTGCGGGAGCGGGGATCGTACTTCACCGGGGTGTAGCCGGAGGGAACCGCGGCCGTAAGGATCGGGTTGGTGCCGTTGAGATCGCGATACAGCGTCGCGTATTCGAAAACCTGGCTCCAATAGGGATTCGGGACATCGCCCTCCACGGAGCTATCGTCGTAAAGCCTGCGGCCGGCATATTCGGAGGGCAGTTCATTGCCGTTGAAAAGAAGGCTCAGGTCCTTGCGCAGGCCGCCGCGGGCGGAATCGGTGACGAGGCCGCGGTGGACGGTAGTCACATCGTGCTGGTAGCGCTGGAGCTCCGGCATGCCGGCGATGAGATCCGAGGTGGGCAGGGTGTAGAGCTTGGCCTGCTCCGTGCCCTCGAACCAATCGAAGCTGTCGAAATCAGGGATGCCCTCCATGCCGAAGCGGGCGGGAGAACCGTAGGCCGCCTGATGATTGGCGTTTCCGAAGCGGCCTTCCTTGCGGACGACGTCGGCCTTCGCCTTCACGCCTTCGTCCAGGATGCCCCAGGCATAGCGACCGTCGAGTTGGCCGCTGTCTCCGGGCGACTCCACCTTCGGTGCATGCACCCAGGAGTCCTGGCTCGCGTCGGTGCCGAGCGAGCCTTCCCCGACCAGCAGCGCTCCGGAATCCGAGGTGTCGGGCAGCGTGGAAGGAGAAGGCGTGCGGCCGTCCTCGTTGCCGGAGCTGAGATAACCGAGGAAATTGCCGTCTTTATCCGGCACCGGGTCGTCCGCGGTAGGCAGCGCCCCTGACCAAACGCCGGTAAGCCAGGGAGGCGCGGAATTTTCGACCACGCTCGCGGGAGCGGTGATCCGCTGGTCCGAACCCGCGCTTTTTTGCAACTGGCCGATGGCAAGCGAAAGAGCCATCCGGGCATTGCTGCGCGCGACCTGCATGGCCTCGCCCTGGCTGGACGCCCGGAGGGAAACTGTGGAGAGCGTCAGAAGGCCCACGGAGAGGACCGTCAGAAGCACCATCAGCGAGATCGCAATAACCAACGCAAAGCCCCGGTTTCCTCCCTTGTGTCGAAAAGGAAGAAAAAGCTCTTTTTTACGCAAAGAGGACTGTTTCATGAGGTCTGGTGAAGAAGAGGTAAGGCGAAATGGCATTTTGTAAATACAAAATCTCGCTTTCCAGACCTATGCGGCAAAAATGCCAACCCGTATTGCAGGGAAGCCAATTAAGGCTGAATTTGTTTCATCGATTTGCCTCGGATGTGGAAATCAACGGCATGGATTGTTCGGTTTCGGATAAATTGATGCGGTTTTTGTCTGTGTGATTCAAGCGATGCCTTGGAGGGTGGGAGAATTTCGGAGATCGCCCCACGCGATTCCGGCATTCCGGCTGATCCTGCTTGCGTAAACCGCCCTTCCGCCTGCAAGCAGGGGGGGCGCATGCGTGACTTGAAGGCAAACCCGGCCTGGCAGGAGGAGGACCTGGGCATACCCCTGCCCGACTCCCCGCACGCCTGCTCCGTGTGCTTGCCGACCTGGAAGGCGGTGCTCGGCTACGAGGAGGCGCGGGACAAGGTGGTGCGCCGCATGCGCAGCGGCTACCCGCGTTTCTTCCGGCATCCGCTGGTGAAACGGCTGACGGCCTTGGCTGCGGAGGAGATCGCGGGGGAGATCGCGGGGGAAGGGGAGGAAGTGTTCGTATTCCCGACGAAGCTGGCGGCCCAGAGGGCCCAGCGCTGGATCGAGCCGCGCGGGGAGGTGGCGGTGCGCCACGAGAGCTACCAGGGCATGCCGGTGCTGGTGGTACCCGCGAAGGCGCGGCAAGTGGCGGTGGACTACCAGCGCTACACCGGCGAACTGGTGAGCAGCCGCCAGGCGGAGGATCTCCTGGCCGGCAAGCCCCGCAGCGGCAACAAGACGCATCTGCTGCAACGCCGCCTGGGCAAGATCGCCGGGACGGATGCGAAGCAGGTCCACATTTTCAACGGAGGAATGGCGGCCATCACCGCCGTGCTGCGCTCCCTGCCGGGCGTGAAGGAGGGGCGCAAGACCCTCCAGATCGAATTCCCCTATGTGGACGCCCTGAAAGTGCAGGAATATTTCGGCAACGGCGTGGTCTTCCTGAGCCAGTCCGAGGGGGAATCCCTGGACGAGGCGCTGCGGCGGATCCGCCAGGGGGAGTTCGCGGGCGTTTTCACGGAAGTGCCCAGCAACCCGCTGCTGCGCACGGTGGATGTGCCGCGGCTCTCCGCCGCGTGCGCGGAAGGCGGGGTGCCCCTGATCATCGACGATTCATCCGTCGGCCCCTCCAACGTGGCGGTGCTCCGATGGGCCGACGTGGTGACCACGAGCCTGACCAAATGGCTCTCCGGCACGGGCGACGTGATGGCGGGCATGTGCGTGGTGCGGGAGGACTCGCCCTTCGCGGGACTGCTCCAGGCATCCCTGGCGGAAGAAAGCGCCAATGCCACGCCCCTCTATGTGGGGGACGCGGAGGTGATGCTCTCCAACCTGAAAGGCTTCCCCAGCCGGATGACGGCCCATAACGCCAACGGAGAGGCACTGGCGGCGATGCTGGCCGCCCACCCCGCCGTGGCGGAAGTCTGGCATCCCTCCCTGATCACCCGGGAGAATTACGACCGCATCAAGGCTCCGCGCGGGGGCTACGGTCCGCTGTTATCCTTCGTCCTGAAGAATCCCAAAAAAGCGCCGAAGGTCTTCGACGCGCTGAAGATCTGCAAGGGGCCGAGCTTCGGCACCCCCTTCACCCTGGCTTGCCCGTACACGCTGCTGGCCCACTTTCAGGAGCTGGATTGGGCGGAAGGATGCGGGGTGCCGTCGCATTTGATCCGCGTCTCTTGCGGGACGGAGGAAACTTCCGCGCTTCTGGCGCATTTTGCTGCGGCCTTGGACGAAGTTTGAGCCCGATTCTTCGGAAATTCGGAGTTTTTGGGATCACTTGGGACCTCCTAAAGTGAGGCTTGGTGTAACATTAGCAAATTCCCTTGCGTGCGCTGGATAAACGGTTGAAATCGGAACGACCCGCGTCCCGAAAAGCGACTTCTTCCATGGAAGAATCGCTGGTTGAACCCCATCCCAAGGCATTAGTACGCATGAAACGCAAACCCAAGCTGGCGCTCCGAGTGAACGAGGAGAACCCGAATCATCACCTTTGGAACAACCGCGGGGTCTGGTGGTGCCACCTCACCGTGCACAAGCCGGATGCGACGGCCGAGCGGCTGCGTTTTTCGCTGAAGACCCGGGATGTGGACCAGGCGCGCGAGCGCCGCGACCGGATCTTCCGCCAGATCGCGGAGCATTACGAAATCGCGGCCTGAAGTCTCCCGCTCCTTCGCGGGTGGGTGATCAGGGTTTGTCCGGGGCGGCGGGTTTTGTTCCGGATTTCGGGCTTTGTGCGGTGCCAGCCTTGAGGCCGGCCAAGATTTTTCCCGCTTCGGTCTTGCCGGGTTCTCCGAGTTCCCGATCAAGACGCACGAAGAGATCGTTTACGGAAGTTTCCCCGCGCTCGAGTGCCAAGGCGGCGTAGGCGTGGGCTTGGGCGGGATTGCGAGCGGTTCCCAAGCCTTCCGAAGCCATGAAAGCGATCCGCGCGGCGGCTCCGGCATGGCCCTTGCCGGAAGCCATGGTGTAGAGGACTCCGGCATTGGCGTAGTTGACGGGCGTGCCGATTCCCTGCTCGTGAAGCGTGCCGAGCCGGTACTGGATGGCGGCATCGCCGGACTTCATGGCTTCCGTAAGCCATGCGACGGCCGCGCAGGTGTCTTTCGGGCAACCTTTTCCTTCCAAATAGGCCAGGGCCAGATCGTGCTGCGCGCCGGGCAGCCCCTCTGCAGCCGCGAGAAGGAGATGAGGGATGCCGGCGGCAGCTTCCGCGGGAGCGCCGGCAAGCATGCGGCGGCCCAGTTCTGCCGCGGCCTCCGGGTTCCCGGCCGCGGCCGCCCTGCCTAGCCACCGGTTTCCTTCTTCCGGTTCCTTTCCCTCGCCGGAATACCAGCGGGCCAGGCGGAGCATGCATTCGTGGCGGCCGGCTGCCGCACCCTGGCGGTAGGCTTCGATCGCGGCCTGCATATTCTTCCCCGCCGCATGGTGATCGCCGAGGATCAACCACGCGGCCGTGTCGCCCGCCCGGAGAGCATCGGCGGCGATCTGCAGCCCTTCTTCCGGATCGCGTGCGCTCTCGCTCCCGGCGAGGAGAAGGGAGGCCAAAGGCAGGAGGGCATTCTTCCCATCCTTGGCCGCAGCCTGGCGGTAGTAGTCGGCGGCGGCCTCGGGATCCTTGGCTTCAGGGAAGCCGAAGACCCCCGCATACAGGTGCCCGAGCAGCAGCAAGGAGGGGGTATCCCCGGCACCGGCGGCGGCTTTCCAATCTTCCGCGGCTTTCGCCGGGTCGGGCTTGCCGTCCGTCAGGCCGCGCAGCCGGGCTTCCCCGAGGATGCGGAAAGCCGTGGCGTTGCCTTCCTTGGCCGCGGTTTCCAGGAAGGCGAGGGCTTCCGATCGTTCCATCTCCCTGCCGGAAGCCAGGGAGATGAGCTTGCGGCGCAGGGCGGCTTCCGGATGACGCGCCGCCTCGGCCCGGCGGTAATAGTAATCCATCGCCTGAGCCCGGGAGAGACGTGCTGGCTCGCGAAGGGATTCCAGGGAGAACGCGAGGAGGAAGAGGGCATCCGCATCTCCTTGTCCGGCAAGGGGGCGGGCCAGCTCCCTCGCGGCGTTGCGGCGTCCCTCGCGATAAGCCTCGGCCGCCTCCGCAGCCGGGCTTCCTTTCCTCGCGACCGGCTGAACGGCAGGGATGATCTCCGCGGCGGGAAGACGGGTGGCGGTGAACAGCGAGAGGAGAAGGATGGAATAGCGGATCGTTGCCATCCCGTCAGGATGATCCGTCAGGTCGGCTTGTGGATGTAAAAGAAGTTACAAAATTGATTTGGGAAGGATGGCTGCCGGGTATTCCTGTTATGAATCATGAAATAGATCTGAGTGACACTTTTCCGGCGTTCGTGATGGCATTGTTGATCTGAAGCGTTTGCAGGGTGAAAAACGGACAAGGGGTCGAAATCGTTGCATCGTTTGATATGAAAAAGGGGTCTGGGTGGTGCCAAGTGGTAACGAATCCGTATCTCAGGATATCATATGGCACGCCAACCGAGGATCGAGCTGCCGGGAGCATTTTACCACTGCAGTGCCCGCGGGCACATGAACCGGCCGATCATGTTGGATGATCGCGACCGGGATGCGCACGAGAAGCTTGTGGCCGAACTGGTGCAGAGGACCGGCTGGGAGGTTTACGCCTGGGTCTTGCTGTCGGATCACTACCATCTGGTGATGCGCACCCCTGAGCCGAATCTTGTGGCGGGCATGAAGTGGTTCCAGAACTTCTGGACGAAGAGATTCAACGCGCGGCACGACCGCGGCGGCCCGGTTTTCGGCGGGCGCTACAAGAGCGTGCTGGTACAGGAGGACGGGCATCTTTCAGCGGTGATCGACCACGTGCATCTGAATGCCTATCGCGCCGGGCTGGTCGGTGCGGCGCATCTCGCCTCCTACCCCTGGTCGAGCTTGAAGGATTATCTTCTGCCGGCTGATTCCCGGCGGTCCTGGATCCGCGCGGAGGAGGGGCTGGCGCACATGGGCTACGACGGGGACTGCGGCGAAGGACGTCTCCGCTATCTGGAACACTTGGAGGGGACAGCGATCAAGCAAGGCGGCCGGCCCATCCTGCCGGCGGCAGGCCGCACCCTTCATTCCACGCTCAAACGCGGGTGGTACCTCGGCGAAGGGGATTTCCGCTCAGGCCTGCTTGCCGCGAGGGAAAGCCGTCCCCGCGTTTCAATGGCAGGTCTGGAGGGGAAACATGGGGCGGCCATGGCCCAGCGCATCCTGAAAGCGGGGCTTGCCCTCGGCGGCCTGGAATACGAAGGCCTGGATGGCCTGAGGAAAAGCGATTGGCGGAAGCGGGCGATCGGCCGTGCGATTCGCCTCCGCACCACGGTGCCGACGGAATGGATCGCTTCCGGCTTGAAGATGGGTGTCTGCTCGCGCGCGGCCGCACTGGTGGCCAGGGATCCCGGGCCCTCGTGGGGAAAAGCATGGAGAAATGCGAGGGAGCTGCTCGATAAATTGCTGGAGCTGCCGAACAGGGATATTCCCCGGATGGAGGCCGCTGAAGGGGATGAAGAGGATAAAGCGTGCTGCGCGGAGAGCGCCCGGGGCTGTGCCTGCGTCTGCCCGGACTGAGGGCCCGCCGACTGCCGGAAACGGAACTTCGCGAGGGGGCGGGATGGACCTCCGGCTCCGGAAGAACCGTGAAACAAGCGATGGCTCGGGCTTCCTGTAAAGTTAAATCGAGGTGTCCGGTTTTGGGTCCATGTTCCACGATTCGAGGGGTGCTTCCCGCTTGCCCATGCAAATTTCGCGGGGATAAGGATGAGCTGCCTCTTTTGACTGGAAATGCGGAAATGTTCCACGCCCGAGGGGACAGTCATGATAAATATTTTTGATAACGATAGTGTTCCTTCGTGGTGTTATGCTAAGATGGATTCCGGTGTATGACTTCCGGTGCGACCACAACCAGTCGCGAACACATACCAATGAAAAACATCGCAATCCTCGCGGCCCTCGTGGCCGCTTCTTCCGTCGCCAATGCTCAAAGCCAAGGCGCGGTTACCGAAGTCATGTACAAGGGCCTCTTCGGCGAATACATCGAGTTCACCAACACCAGCGGCGGCAACCTCGACGTGACGGGCTACAGCTTCGACGACAGCAGCAACAACCCGGACACGGTTGTCTTCCCGAGCGTGACGCTTGCCGACGACCAGTGCGTGATCATCACGGAAGTGAGCTCGACCATCTTCAACCAAGCCTGGTACACCGAGCCCACCACCGACCCGGCGATCACCAACGCTCCGGTCATCATCGCCAACAACACCGCCAACCTCGGCCGTGCGGATACCGTTTACATTTACAACGCTTCCGATGTCGTGGTTGACCGCGTGACCTATGACGACGAGTCCTCCAACGGCCCGCGCTCCGAAGACGACGGCGCCGTGCCTTTCTCCAACTGGAACTACCTGTCCAACAACATGGGCAGCGACTGGGTGCTTTCCTCGGATTCCGCCGTTTCCGTGAAGTGGAAGGCCGGCGTCAGCGGTGCTTCCGGTCCGATCGGTAGCCCCGGCGTGCCGTCGTTCGGTACTCCCTGAGAAACCGTGACCGGCCTCTAGCGGGGCCATTCCTTCTAGCCGCCGTCCCGGTCCTCGGGACGGCGGTTCTTTTTGATCTCCATCAAGTTTACCGATGGATTTTGGAACAGCCCAATCAACCGCAGATGGACGCCGATGCCCGCAGATCAAGAGGATGTGTGCCCGGGAGGGTTTGCGCTTGAAACCCATCGGCAAACCTCTTGTTGCCCTTTTGGCAAACCCGAAGTTGGAGCGGGTCTTGCGAATCGCGGATAACGGCCGCCATTTTTCCCAACGGAATGGCGGCCGGGGTCGACCGGGTGACTTTCAGAAAGTCATGGCGTGCCGGGTGCCAGCGCGGCTTCGGCTTTGAAGAACCTGGGGCTGTCCGGGCTCGCCGCGGGGAGGATCACCGTCACCTGCTCGAAGCCTTCCAAGGCTTCATAGGCGGCTAACGGAGCTAGTTCGGGGGTGAATTCCGTCCACTCGACCAGGTCGGTGGATTGTTTGTGGACATATTGGACGGAGGGGTCTCCCGTGCGTCGGATATAAGTCCATGTCATCCCGGAGGGAGTGGAACGGCAGGCGGGCGAAGCCGGGATGCCGTCCGGAGATCCGGGATGGCCGCC
>CBFGVD010000115.1:0-8562 GCA_965651965.1 uncultured Verrucomicrobiaceae bacterium
CGGAATTGACGGTGGTACCGCCCGAGTAGGTGTTCGAATTCGTGAGGATGACGGAGGGGTTGGAATGCCCGCCGCCGTCCGCGGAGCGGGCCACGGTCACCGCACCGGTGCCGGACAGGATACCCGTGGCGGTGAGATTCTTGCCGCTCCACTTCGCCCGCAGGGTGGCTCCGCCCGCTTCGATGGCTATGGGACCGGTCAGGGTGTGGTTGCCGTCCTCGTTGAGGATATTGCCCCCGTCCACCGAGATGGCATTCGCGATGGTGAAGGCCGTGGAATTCTGGATCCAGAGCTTGAGGGTGGAGCCCCCGGTGATGGAGACCGCTCCCGTGCCCAGCGCGCCGACGGTACTCGTGTTCGCACCGGTCCCGCCGGTTCCGATCGCAAGCGTACCGCCGGTGATCGAGGTGCCTCCGGAGAAGGTATTCGCGCTGGTATTGGAGAGCGTCAGGGTACCGGTGCCGTTCTTGGTCAAAGTGCCGGTCCCGCCGAGCACGCCGGTCCCGCCCAGGGTCCAGGTGCCGTCATCGTTTACGGTGGTCGAAGCAGGGGCCACCGTGCCGGCGAGCACGATGTTTTCCCCGGCCGCGCCGGCGAAGATCGCGGCATTGCCGTCCGCCCATGGGGAAAGCGTGGTTCCGGCATCGATGAACCAGTTGGCATCGGTGCCGGCCGTGCTCCAGTTGTCGGTTGTCCCGGCACCTGCCGTTTGCCAGAAGTAATCGGCGGCGAAGCTGCGGGAGTTTGCGGATACGGCGACCACTGTCGCCGCGGCGAGGGCACCCAGACGGGCGCGGGTTACTTGGGGTTTCATGGGTTTCTTGGGTCCAGGGAGCTCAATCAAGGCGAGCTCGCCAGCCGGGAGGCTTGCATGAGTCCCTGCTTTCGCCAGAGGAAAGTGAGTTTCCCGAGGAACCGTTTTGTCATCCCATGAGGCGGCGATGGTATCCGTTCGTGGAATCTTCGTTATATCTCAACAGGATATGACGAATCCTCCAGTTCCGGTTGTAATGTAAAACGCGTTTTATTTCCAGAGCCCGGATGCAGATCCCGCCCCCGGGAGCTTCCGGCGCGGCGATTCAATCCGGTTTCAAGACAGCCTCCAGGAAAGCCCACTCGTCCGCCGTCTTGTCGATCATTTTGGAAAGCGCCGTCCCGGCGCCATGCCCGGCGCTGGTATCGATGCGGATCAGCACGGGCGGGCCGTCCTTCGCCTGGCATTCCTGCAGCCGTGCGGCGAATTTGAAGCTATGCGCCGGTACCACGCGGTCGTCGTGGTCCGCGGTGGTGACCATCGTGGCGGGGTAGCGGGTGCCGGGCTTGAGCACGTGGTAGGGGGAGTAGCGCAGTAGCGCCTTGAATTCCTCCGGGTCTTCCGCGCTGCCGTAATCCTTTTCCCAAGCCCAGCCGATGGTGAACTTGTGGAAGCGGAGCATGTCCATGACGCCCACGGCGGGCAGCGCCGCGCCGTAGAGATCCGGCCGCTGGGTCATACAGGCGCCGACCAGCAGGCCGCCGTTGCTGCCGCCCTGGATGGCCAGGCGAGAGGGTACGGTGTACTTTTCCTTCACCAGCCATTCGGCCGTGGCGATGAAATCGTCGAAAACGTTCTGCTTGCGGAGGCGGGTGCCCGCGAGGTGCCACTCGCGACCGTATTCGCCGCCGCCGCGCAGGTTCGCCAGGGCGAAGACCCCGCCGCGCTCCAGCCACACCGCCCTGCCGATGGAGAATCCGGGCCCCAGGCTGATATTGAAACCGCCGTAGCCGGAGAGCAGCACCCGGTGGCTGCCGTCGAGCTTCAGCCCCTTTTTATGGACGATGAAGACCGGTACTTTGGTGCCGTCCTTGCTGGGCACGAAAACCTGCTTGGTCTCGTAGGCATCGCCGTCGAAGCCGACCTGCGGGCGCTTCCACAGCATGCTTTCGCCGCTTGCCAGATCGTAGCGGTAGATCGCGCCCGGATCGGTGAAGCTGGTGAAGGAATAGAAGGTCTCCTTGTCCTTGCGGCGGCCCTCGAAGCCCCCGGCGCTGCCGATGCCGGGCAGGGCGACTTCGCGGAGCCTCTTGCCGGAAAGATCGTGCACCGTGATGGCGCTCTTCGCATCCCGCAGGTATTCACAGACGAGATAGCCGCCGACGCTGCTCGCCCCCTGGAGGAGGTCCTTCGCCTGGGGGATGATTTCCTTCCAGGATTCCCGCTCCGGCTTGCGGATGTCGATGGCGATCACGCGGTGGCGGGGGGCTTTCAGATCGGTGCGGAAGTAGAAGAGATCGCCTTCGTTACCGATGAAGTCGTAGCTGGCATCCGCCTCCGCGAGCAATTCGACCACCGGTGAGTCCGGCTTCGAGACCTCGCGGTAGAAGAAGCGGTTTTTCGGGTCTGTCCCTTCGCTCACGTGGATGACGAGGAATTTCCCGTCTTCCGTGAGGCCGCCGCCGAAGCCCCAGCGCGGGTGGTCCTTGCGCTCGTAGATCAGCTTGTCCTCGGACTGGGGTGTGCCGATCTTGTGGAAGCAGAGCTTCTGGAACTCGTTCTTCTGGGTCAGTGCGGCCCCGGGGGCCGGTGCGTCGTAGCGGCTGTAGTAGAAGCCGCTGCCGTCCTTCGCCCAGGAGAGGCCGCTGAATTTCACCCATTTCAGGTGATCGCCGGTGTCTTTGCCGGTAGCCGTATCCCGCACCAGGATCTCGTTCCAATCGCTGCCGCCGCGGGAGATGGAGTAGGCCAGCAGCTTGCCGTCCTCGCTCGGCTGGAAATTGGAGAGGGCCACGGTGCCGTCCCCGGACAGCTTGTTCGGGTCGAGCAGCACCCGGCCCTCGCCGTCCATCGTTTCCGCCACCTTGAGCACGGATTGGTTCTGGAGGCCGGTATTGTGGGTGAAGAACCAGCGGCCGCCGTACTCTCGCGGGGGTCCGGTGCGTTCGAAGTTCCAGAGTTCCGCCAGCCGTTCCCGGATCTCGCCGCGCTGCGGGATCGTGGCCAGGAAATCCTCCGTAACACGGTTCTGGGCTGTCACCCATTCCTTCGTCTCAGTGGAATTGTCATCCTCCAGCCAGCGATAGGGATCGGGCACGGCGGTGCCGTGGATTTCGTCGATGACGTCCACCTTTCGGGTCTGCGGGTAATCCACCGCTGCAGCCAAGCCGAGGGATGGAATCACAAAACTAAGGAGCGAGGGAATATTGGAATTCATTCGATGGAAGGCGGTATGATCTAAAAACGCGGCGAAATCGGTATTTTTTGCCTTATTTCCTTTGTTTTGGAGACGTTTTTTGCAAACGGCCGATCTCTTGTATGGGCAGAGATTGCCCCCTCCCGCCGCTTTTGATGTGCTTGTAATGCGTCAAAACGCTACTCCCATGAAACTCAAAACTCCCAGAAATCTGCTGCTCCTCGCAGCGTTGTTCCCGGTTCTGCCGGTCGCCGCCACCCCCGAGGTCAATACCATGACTCCCAAGGTGACCGGCCAATTCCAGGTCGTCGAAGAAATCGCTCCCGCGGGAATCGAGGACCGGATCGTGGGCAAGCTGAATGCAGTCCGCTTGAACGGCCATAGTCTGTTGAACCTGGTGAGCGAGGCGACGGAAACCGTGTTTCCCCGCGGCTCCAGGCTGCTGGTGGATCTCGGCGGTGTGAAGACGAGCGCCACGCCAAGGGGAGGACTGGTCGGAGCCTCGGTCTGGGTGGTGAACCGGGATGGAGACGTACTGGCGGATGCCTCCGCCTTCATCATCTTCGAGTTCGATTTCGACGCCCTGATCTTCTCCGGGTTCATCGATACGTCGACCGGCCAGGAGAAGACCCGGAACCACTTCCCCGCCACGATGCGGCTGCTTTTCCCGGAACGGGAGATCGACGTGCTCTTCACGGGGAATTGCTCCGAGCAATTCCGGGCCACGGCGGTGAATAACAACGGGATCCAGAGAATCCGCGGAAACACCCGCTTCCGCGGCGAAGGGAGCGGGATCTTCGATGGAAGTCCCTTCGTGGGAACCGCGGTGGTAGGCCTGCGCGGCAACGAGACCGTGGAATTCGATTGATGAGCAGGCGCGTCCTATTTCTCACCGGGTGCAGTTTGACGATTCTCGCGGCTGCGCTCGTGTGGGTCCCCCCCCGGGAGTCCGTCGTCGAACCGGCGGATTCCCGCGTGAAAGATCAGGCGCGCGCGACCCCCGGTGCGCGCCCCGTGCGGGCAAGTCCCGCGGCCCCCGGCGGGCTGCCCGCACCCCTGCCATCTCCCCATCCCGCGGGCTCGAAGGAACATCTGTCCTGGATCGCGGGCCGCTGCGCGGAGCTGGAGGAGCTAGGCTGGATGGACGATGCGGAGTCATTGGGAAAGATCCTCGCGGAATTGAGCAATCCGGAGCCGGAAATCCGCGCTGCCGCGCTGGAAGCGGTCGGGAACTTTCCCGGC
The DNA here is from genome assembly GCA_965651965.1 of uncultured Verrucomicrobiaceae bacterium. Classification (GTDB taxonomy): domain Bacteria; phylum Verrucomicrobiota; class Verrucomicrobiia; order Verrucomicrobiales; family Akkermansiaceae; genus Haloferula. Next base: position 4,413 of record CBFGVD010000115.1, read on the forward strand.
AGGGAGGCGATCCCGCACCTGGAGGCGCTCGCCGCGGAATGCGAGGAACCCGCGCAGAAAGCGGCGCTTCTCCAAATGGCGGAGGAGCTGAAGATACCGACGGCGGCGGAATACTTCGCCCGCAAGAAAGCCGCGGCGGAAGACGGCCGCTGAAACGCGAGGGAGAATTTGCACCCCGCGGGCGCATCGTTAGGTTACCGGGGTGAGCGGAAGGGAAAGCGGTGTTTTCAAGAAGCCGGAAGAACATGCCGCGGGCGCGAAGGCCGTGGAGGTGGCACTCCGGCATGTTTTCGGGAAAGCCGGCGTGGCGAGGGGGACGAAGGCGCTGCTCGGCCTGAATCAAGCGGACGGATTCGATTGCCCGAGCTGTGCCTGGCCCGATCCGGACGGGGATCGCTCGATGGCGGAATTCTGCGAGAACGGCGCGAAGGCGGTCGCCTCCGAAGCGATGAAGCGCACCATCGGCAGGGAATTTTTCGCGCGGCATTCCATCGCGGATCTTTCGGGGCAAAGCGACGCATGGCACGATCTGCAGGGGCGGCTGGCGGAGCCGATGCTGCTGGAAGAGGGGGCGGCGCATTACCGTCCCGTGGCTTGGGAAGAAGCATTCCGCGTGCTTGCGGGCGAGCTGCTCGCGCTGGACTCCCCGGACGAGGCGATTTTCTACACCTCCGGGCGGGCCAGCAACGAGGCCGCTTTCCTCTACCAGCTTTTCGTCCGCGCCTTCGGGACGAACAACCTGCCGGACTGTTCGAACATGTGCCACGAGTCCAGCGGACTGGCCCTGAACCAATCCATCGGCGTGGGGAAGGGGACCGTGGGCCTGGATGATTTCGCGGTGGCGGATGTGATCCTTTGTGTCGGCCAGAATCCGGGGACGAACCACCCGCGGATGCTCTCCACGCTGGAAGAAGCGGTGAAACGCGGTGCGAAGCTGGTGGCGGTGAATCCCCTCAAGGAAGCCGGGCTGCTCGGCTTTGCCCATCCGCAGCATCTCTCCGGGCTGTTGGGCCGCTCGAGCGCCCTGGCTAGTTCCTACCTTCAGGTGAAGGTGAACGGGGACATGGCGCTCTTCCGCGGTCTGGCGAAGGCCCTGCTGGCGGCGGGGATGGAAGATGTCGCTTTTCTCCGGGAGCACGCCGCCGGCTTCAGCGAGTACCGGAGCCTGGTGGAGGCCGCGGGCTGGGAGCGGATCGAGGAACTGTCCGGAATTCGGAGGAAGGAAATCGAGGCCCTGGCGGAACTGCTGGCGGCCGGGGAGCGGAAGCTGATCACCTGCTGGGCGATGGGGCTCACCCAACACCGCAATGCGGTGGCCACCATCCGGGAAATCGCGAACCTGCACCTGTTGCTCGGGGCCATCGGCAGGCCCGGGGCGGGGCTGTGCCCCGTGCGCGGGCACAGCAACGTGCAGGGCGACCGGACCGTCGGCATCTTCGAGAAAATGCCGGAGAGCTTCCTTGCGGCGCTGGAGAAGCAGGCGGGCATCCCCGTTCCTCGCGCCCACGGGCTGGATACCGTGGGTTCCATCCTCGCGATGCACGAGGGCCGGGCGAAGGTCTTCTTTGCCCTCGGCGGGAATTTCGCACAGGCCACGCCGGACAGCGCCTTCACCGCGGAGGCCCTGCGGAAATGCCGGCTCACCTGCCATGTCTCCACGAAGCTGAACCGCAGCCATCTGATCCACGGCCGGCGCGCGCTGATTCTGCCCTGCCTGGGACGCAGCGAGCAGGACATGGGGCCGCTCGGCCCGCGCTTCGTTTCAACGGAGAATTCCATGGGCGTGGTCCAGTCATCCGAGGGCAGGCTGGATCCGGCTTCGGGAAACCTCCTCAGCGAGACCGACATCGTCGCCCGTCTGGCCGAAGCGGTTCTGGGCAATCCCGGGAAGATCCGCTGGCGGCGGCTGGCCGGGGATTACGATCAAATCCGCGATTGGATCGAGGCCGTCGTGCCCGGCTTCCAGCGCTACAACGAACGCGTGCGGGAGCCGGGCGGCTTCTACCTCCCCAACGCGGCGAAGCAGCGCGTGTGGAACACCGGCAACGGCAAGGCGAACTTCTCCGCCGCACCGCTGGACGCCCAGTTGGCGGCTCCCGGCCGCTTCCTGCTCCAGACGCTGCGCAGCCACGATCAATTCAACACCACCGTGTATGGCTCGGACGACCGCTATCGCGGGATCTCCGGCATGCGGGACATCGTGTTCCTGAATCCTGAGGACCTCGCCGTCCTGGGCGTGCAGCCCGGCCGCCGCATCGATATCACCAGCCACTGGGAGGACGGCGAGCGGCATTTGAGGGGATTCCGCGCGATTCCGTACGAGATGCCGCGGGGTCTGGCTGCGGCTTATTTTCCCGAGGCGAATGTCTTGGTGCCCGTCGGCCACGTCGCGGAAGGAAGCAATACCCCCGCGAGCAAGAGCATCGAAGTCAGCATCCGCCCGGCTCTTTGATCACGGGACAATCCTGTCCGCGCCCGCGTAGATCTTGAAGCCCGGCGGCCGGAGGAAAGCGACGAGTGCCTGGCCCGATTCGCGGGCGAATTCGATCGCAAGCGAGGAGGGCGCGGAAATCGCAGCGACCAGCGGCAGGCCTCCCGCGAGAGCCTTTTGCATGATCTCGAAGGACACGCGGCCGGAAACGAGCAGGAAGCAGCCGGAAAGATCGCAGCCGGTTTGGATGGCATGGCCGAGCACCTTGTCCACCGCGTTGTGCCTGCCGATGTCCTCGCGGGCGGCCAGCAGCGCCCCCGCCGCATCGAAAAGGCCCGCGGCATGCAGGCCGCCGGTACGCGCGAAGGAGGCTTGGCGTGCTTCGAGCCGTGCGGGAGCCTCCAGAAGAGCCCGGCCGGGGAAGACGGCCGCGCTTTCAAGCCGGGGCAGGCCTGCCGTCACGGCATCGATGGTCGCCTTGCCGCACAGCCCGCAGGAGGACGCGCTGAAGACATGCCGCGTGAGCTTGGTGAAATCCACCTCCACCCCGTCGGCCAGGAAAACAAGGGCGTGGTTCGGCTTCGCCTCCAGTTCGATCCGGCGTACCTGCCCGGCGGAAGAGATGATCCCCTCCGTCCGGAGGAAGCCGAGGACCAGCTCCGCATCGTGGCCCGGCGTCCGCATCGTCACGGCCACCGCCCGGCCGTCCACGACGATCTGGAGGGGTTCCTCCACGCTCACCAGGTCCGGAGCTTCCACCCCGGCGGCGTCCCTTGCCATCACTTGCTTGTCCATGCCCGCCTCGTAGGTAGGCTGCGGAGGATGTTCCGGAAAGTCCTGATTGCCGCCGCCTTGTCGCTCGCCGCTTGCTCCGGGCCGGCGAACCTGCACCGGGTGGATGCGAAGGTATGGCGCTCCGGCCAGCCGTCCCGCCACGATTTCGGCAACTTGGAACGGCAGGGAATCGGCGAAGTCCTCTGCCTGCGCCGCTGGCATTCCGACAAGGAAGAGGCGGGGGATCTCAAGCGGCATCACCTCAGGGTGAGCGCCGGGAGAATCCGGGACGAGGATATGGTCGCGGCCCTGCAGGTGCTCGTTTCGGCGGAGAAGCCGGTGCTCGTCCACTGTTTCCACGGTTCGGACCGCACCGGCGTGGTGATCGCGATGTACCGCATGGTCGTTCAGGATTGGACGCGGGAGAAAGCCATCTCGGAATTCATGGATCCGCGTTACGGCCATCATGCGGATGTTTTCCCGAATATCCGCCGCTATCTGGAGACCGTGGATATCGGAAAGATCCGGAGCGAGGTGTTCACTTCTCCTTCTCCTCGAAGAGATATTCGCGCAGCATCCTGACGCGCTCCCCGGTCAGCTTGCCGCGGGTGCCCTCGTGGATCAGCGGCCACATGCTGCCGCCGCGTGCCGCGGCATCGGCCCGGAAGGCCGCTTCGGCATCGCGGAAGGCGATCCAGGCGCGCTGGGATTTTTTGAGGCGCTCCTTCGCTTCATCGTCCAGGACACCGAGGACCTTGGCATAGACCTCGTTGAGCTCCTTGTCCGCCTTCTTGAAAGACTCCGCGGCGGCGGTGTTCATTTCGGCCTGGGATTGGCCGCGGGCGGCGGGAATCAGCAGGAGCAGGAAGCAGGGCAGGAGGCGGAGTTTCATCCGGCGCAGCTTGGCCTCCCGTGTGTGCGCCGAACAGCACGAAGGCGTCTGCC
>CBFGVD010000116.1:0-8549 GCA_965651965.1 uncultured Verrucomicrobiaceae bacterium
CATCCTCGCCTTCGCCTTCGCCATGCTGGAGGTCAGCGACAGCCTGATCCTGGCCCAGCAGATGGAGCACTACCCGATCACGAAGGCCATCTACATGCTCCTCTCCGCCCTGGGGAACGGCCACGAGCTGGCCGCCGCCCTCGGCGTCTGGGCCATGGTCTTCCTGGCGGTGGCCATCACCGGCGCGGCCGCCCTGGCCGGGAAGCGCGGCGGGCTCTTCCGCTTCTAGGGAGGGTGTACCGGAGGTAGGGTCGGGCGTCCCGGCCGACCGCGGGCGGTCCCTCGGAACCCGCCTCACCCTTGCCTCGCGGACCCGCGGGACGCGTGTCCCTACCTTTGCTTCGCGGACCCGCGGGGACGCTTGCCCCTGCCATCGGAAAGATGCCTCGTCGCTCCGCGCGGCATTTCCCCGCCTTCGGGGTTGAATTCGCCGCCCGCCTCCCGCTTTCCTAACGGCGATGAAACTCATCTCCTGGAACGTGAACGGCATCCGCTCGGCGCTCGGCAAGGGCTTGCCGGAATTCCTCGTCGCGGAGCGCCCGGACATCCTCTGCCTCCAGGAGACCAAGGCCCGCCCGGAGCAGGTCCCCCTGCCGCTGGAATTCGGCGGCTACCACCCCTTCTGGAATTCCGCCGAAAAGCCCGGCTACTCCGGCGTCGCCGTCTTCACCCGCGATAAGCCCCTGGACGTGAAGGAAGGCATGGGCCTGGACGCGCACGACCGGGAAGGCCGCGTGCTCACCCTGGAGTATCCCGATTTCACCCTGGTGAACGTGTACACGCCGAATTCCCAGGACGGCCTGCGCCGCCTGCCCTACCGCATGGAGTGGGACGAGGCCTTCCGCCTCTACCTCAAGGCCCTGGAAGCCGGCGGCAAGCCCGTGATCTTCTGCGGCGACCTGAATGTCGCCCACCGCGAAATCGACATCGCCCGCCCGAAGGAAAACCGCAGGAGCGCGGGCTTCAGCGACGAGGAGCGCGCGGGCTTCGACCTGCTGCTTGCAAGCGGCTTCACCGATACCTTCCGCCACTTCTACCCGGACAAGACGGAAGCCTACTCCTGGTGGAGCCTGCGCGGCGGCGCCCGCGCGCGCAACGTCGGCTGGCGGATCGATTACTTCGGCACCTCCGGCGGCCTCCAGGGCCGCCTGAAGGACGCGGCCATCCTGCCCCACGTGATGGGCTCCGACCATTGCCCCGTCACCCTCACCCTCGGGTAAGGCAGGCGGCGCCTCCGCTTTTACAAGGAGCGCCGGGGCTCCCCGGGCTCTTACCCCGCCAGGCAGCCGGGGCAATCCTGCACCAGGTGGTGGCTGCCCTTGTCGGCCAGCTCCGGCTGGCGGTCCGTCAGGCACAGCTCCGCCTTGCCCAGCGTGTTCCGCGCGCGGAAGGCGCAGCCCGCGGGCGGGTGCGCCAGATCCGGCGGCAGGCCGGGGATGGTGTAGAGCTCCTCCCCCTTCTTGTGCGTGGCCGGGATGCTCTTCAGCAGGGAGCGGGTGTAGGCGTGCAGCGGCCGCCGGAAGAGCTCGGACTTCGGCGCGCTCTCCACGATCCGGCCCGCGTACATCACGTTCACGTGGTCGCAGACTTCGGAGACCACCGCCAGATCGTGGGTGATGAAAATGACCGCCGTGCCGAGCTGCCGCTGCCGGTCCCGGATGAGATCGAGCACCTGCTTCTGCACCGTCACGTCCAGCGCCGTCGTCGGCTCGTCGCAGATCAGCAGCTCCGGCCGCGTGATCAGCGCCATCGCGATCATCACCCGCTGGCGCATCCCCCCGGAAAACTCGTGCGGATAGGAGTCGATCCGCTTCTCCGGCTCCGCGATCCCGACCTCCGCCAGCGCCTGCACCGCCCGGTCCAGCGCCTGCGCGCCGCGGATTCCCTCGTGCAGTTCCAGCGGCTCGGTGAGCTGCTCGCGGATCCTCATGAAGGGATTCAGCGAGGTCATCGGATCCTGGAAAATCATGGAGATCCGCTTGCCCCGGATCTTCCGCAGCCGCTTCTCGTCCGCCTTCAGCAGGTCGATGCCGTCGAACACCGCGGTGCCGGAGTGGATGCGGCCGGGCGGCTGGGGAATCAGGCCCAGCAGGGAATAGCAGGTCACCGATTTCCCGGAACCGGACTCGCCCACGATCCCGAGCGTCTGCCCGGCTGCGACGGAAAAGGATACATCCTCCACCGCCCGGACGATGCCGTTGCGGGTGTGGAAACGGGTGGTGAGATGGCGTACGTCGAGAAGCGGCATGGGGTCTTGGGGAAATTCAAACCCACGGAAGGCGGGATGACACGGATTTTTCCCATGTAGCGGCTAAAGTGCCACCCTCCGGAATTCCAGCTTCGGATTCTTGAAATTCAGTACGATGGCCAGCTTCAGCCCGGTCACCCGGAGGTAGTTCAACATCTGCCCGATCTCGACCGGGCCGATCCTGTCGATGGTTTTGGCATCGATGATGATTTTGCCGAACGCGATCAGATCCGGAGCGAAGTCGTCCACCTTCACCCCGCGGAACATCACCGGGAAACGGGGTTGCTGGGAAAACCCGATCTGTTCCTGGCGGAACGCGACCGCCAGGGCGTTTTCGTAAGTCTTTTCCCGGAAACCGTGTCCGATTTCGTTATGGACGGCCATCGCGGCGCCGATGATGCGGTGCGATTCCTCGGCATAGAGCAGGGGGGTAGGATCGAGTTCCATCGTCCGGAAGATGGTGAAAGACCGCTCCGGATGTCGAGAGGACATTGGAGAGATAAAACCGCGGATAGATATGGAGGGGGAACCACGGATGGACGCCGATGGACACCGATCAAAACGATACCGGAGTCCTCGTCCGCGGTGGTCCGGGGAATGGGAAAGCGCCCCCCTTCGCGGGAGCATCCCATTTCTCCCGCCTTTTCATCCGTGTCCCCCGGTGTGCATCCGTGGTTCACGATCCTCCGTGGTCCATCTTCACCCCCGCTTTTCCCACTCGCGGCGGTCCCGCGATCTCACGGAAAAGACGATCGGCACGCCCGCCACCGGGTTGAATTCGCGCAGCCGGTTGGAGAGATACTGCTCGTAGCTCTTCGGCATCAGGCTCTTGTCGTTCACGAAGAGCACGAAGGTGGGCACCGGGATGGTGTTGTACTTCTCGTCCACCGCGGCGGTGGCGTAGTAGAGCTTCAGGCGCTTGGCGGATTTCTTGTCGGAGGGCGGGGGATTGATCTGGAAGGCCTCCTGCAGCATCCGGTTCAGCTTGCCCGTGCTCGGGACGTTCTTCGCCGCCTTCTGGACCTTGATCACCTCCTTGAGCACCAGCTCCACCGCCTGCCCGCTCTTCGCGGAGACGGTCAGGAAGGGCGCGTAGGAAAGGAAGAACAGCTCCCGCCGCACGTGCTCCTCCGCCTCCTGCTTCCGGGCCTTCATCGGCGCGTCCGGGTGGTAGAGGTCGAATTTGTTCAGCACGATCAGGCAGGGCTTCTTCTCCTCCAGGATCATCTGGGCGATCTTCCGGTCCTGGGAGGACACCCCGGCGGCGATGTCGATCACCAGCACGCAGAGGTCCGCGCGGCGGACGGAGCGCTCCGTCCGCATGGCGGAAAAGACCTCCACGGAGGTATCCCGCTTCGAGCGCGGGCGCAGCCCGGCGGTATCGATCAGAGTGAACCTTTCCCCGGCGAACTCGCACGGCAGGTCGATCGCGTCGCGCGTGGTGCCCGCGATCTCCGAGACGATGGTGCGCTGGTCCTGGAGAATGGCGTTCACCAGCGAGGATTTCCCCGCGTTCGGCTTGCCGATGATGGCCAGCTTGATGCCCGCCTCCTCGGCGGCCGCGGCGGCTTCCTCGATCTCCCCGGCCAGCGGTTTCAGGAATTCGTCGATGCGGTCGGTCAGGAATTGCATCCCCTTGCCGTGCTCCGCGGAGACGCGGATCGCCTCGCCGAAGCCCAGGCGCGCGAATTCGTCCGCGTGGCGGGTGTGCTTGTCGTCGTCCACCTTGTTGACCACCAGCATCACCGGCGGCTTGGCCTTGCGCAGCTTGCCGCCCAGGTCCAGGTCCACCGGCGTCAGGCCGTCCTGCGCGTCCACCACGAAGAGGATCAGGTCCGCGGTCTGCATCGCGATGTCCGCCTCCAGCGTCACCTGCGCGGCGAAGCCGTCGTCCAGCGTGGCGCCGATGCCGCCGGTATCGATGATCGTGCAGGGCGTGGCGGTGGCCAGGCAGGGCGCGGAGATGCGGTCGCGCGTGACGCCCGGCTGATCGTGGACGATCGCGATCTTCCGCTTGGCGAGGCGGTTGAAGAGCGCGGATTTCCCGACATTCGGGCGGCCGACGATGGCAACGGTGGGCATGCGAGGGGCTTAGGGCAGCGACCCGCGGGTAGCAAGGGCATTACGGATGGGCGGCGCGGCCCGCCCGGAGCTGGCGGGCGGCCTCCTGATAGTAGTGGATGGCGGACCAGAGGGTGAAGACCGCCGCCACCAGGCAGGGATAGACCGGCGGCAGCACCTCCACTTTCAGCATCACCCAGCCGATGGCGAACATCTGCGTGGCGGTGCAGACCTTCCCGGTCCAGTGCGGGGAGTAGCGGACTTCCCGCCCGGTGCGCTTCACCAGCAGGATGCCGGCGACGATCAGCGCGTCCCGCGTGATGACCAGCACGGCGAACCAGGGCGGGATGCGCCAATCCCCCGTGCCCCAGGGGAAGGCGCTGAGGAAGACGATGGCGGTGATGAGCAGGAACTTGTCCGCCAGGGGATCGATGAAAGCGCCGAATTTCGAGCGCTGGTTGAAGCGCCGGGCGATCCAGCCGTCCAGGCCGTCGCTGGCGGAGGCGGCTACGAACAGCGCCAGGGCGATCCAGCGGAACCGTTCCTGCGGGCCGCCCGCCTCCACGGAGAGCCCGTATTTCGCCACGAAGGCCGCGAAGACCGGCACCAGGAAGATGCGGCCCAGCGTGATCTTGCTGGCAAGGGTCATCCGGTGGAATTGAAGCATGGATTCGCCGGGCGGGCGACTCTTGATTTGCCCGCGTCATTTTCACGATAGCTTCCGGAGCCTTCGTGTCGTAACCGGGGGCGCATGCGATTCCGTGCCCTTTTGCTTTTCCTGGCCGCCCTGGGAACCCTCTCCGCCGGTGAAATCCGGGTGATGTGCTGGAATCTCCACCACGGCGAGGGGGCGGACGGCAGGCTGGACCTGGAGCGGATCGCCGCCGTGATCCGCGGGCAGAAGCCGGATCTGGTGGCCCTCCAGGAGGTGGATAACCAATGCCGCCGCAGCAAGGGCGTGGACCAGGCCGCGGAGCTGGCGAAGCTGACGGGCCTGCACGCCGCCTTCGGCAAGGCGATGGACCACGACGGCGGGGAATACGGGCAGGCGATCCTTTCCCGCCATCCCATCCGGGCCACGCAAGTGCACCGCTTGCCGGGGGAAGGGGAGCCGCGCATCGCCTTCGAGGCGGAGGTGCAGGTGGACGGCAAGACCCTGCGGATGATCACCGTCCACCTCGATCACAAGCAGGACGCCCGTCGGCTCAAGCAGGCGGAAACGCTCGCGAAGGCCCTGGAGAACCGCCGCGAACCGGTGATCCTGGCCGGGGACTTCAACGACCTGCCCGCCTCGCCGCCGCTGGCGGCCTTCGCCGCGCCGTGGCAGGCGCTGGTGAAGGAAGAACCGGGCTTCACCTGCCCCGCCGGAAAGCCCGCCGTGGAAATCGATCACATCCTCGTCCGCGGCTTGGAGGCAACGGGCCCCGTGAAGGTCCTCCCGGAGGCCGAGGCCTCCGACCACCGGCCGCTCGTGGTAGGGCTGCGCCCCGCTCCTTGAGGCCTCCTCCAAAGCCCCGCAGGGGCGACAGGCCGATAGCCCGGGGCAAGCAACGCGCAGCCCCGGGTAAGGCGGCCGAGAAATCGTGCCCTGAAAGGGCACCGGGAGTGCGCTTGCGCTCAAAGGGCCGGAGGCCGGAATCCGGATGCACGGGAACGCGGGGGCTTCCGATCCTCCCGGTGCCCCTTCGGGGCACATCCCTTTCCGATACCCTACCCGGGGCTGCGCTGCACTTGCCCCGGGCTACAACCCTGGCGCCCCTTCGGGGCTCCGGAGCCCGCTCCCATTGCATTCCTGATCCGTGTCCATCGGCGTTCATCCGTGGTCCATCGAATCCGGAAGGGGCAGGGGCCCGGGATCACTCCCCCGTATCCGGATACGATCCCAGCAGCTTCACCATCGAGCAGTGCTTTTCCAGTTCCTCGATGCCGTTGCGCAGCACCGGATCCTCGCAATGCCCGGATAGGTCCACGTAGAAGATATACTCCCAGTCCTTCCGTTTGGAGGGGCGGGATTCGATCTTGGACATGTTGATGTGGAATTGGTCGAAGGCCTGCAGCGCGCGGACCAGCGAACCGGGCCGGTCGTGGATCGCGAAGAGCAGGGAAGTGCGGTCCTTCCCCGTGGGCGGGCAGGTCTTCTCCCCGATCACCAGGAAGCGGGTGGTATTCGTGGCGCGGTCCTGGATGGATTCCTCCAGCACCTCCAGCCCGTGGATCTCCGCACCCAGGGGGCTGCCGATGGCGGCGGCGCCTTCGCCGGCATGCTCCTTCGCGAGCTGGGCCGCGCGGGTGGTGGAGGATACCTCCACCAGTTCGGCTTCCGGGAAGTTCTTCAAGATCCACCCGCGGCACTGGGCGAGCGCCTGCGGGTGGGAATAGAGCGCCTTGATCTCCGCCCGCGGGATCGAGGCCATCAGGCAATTCTCGATCCGCAGCAGGATCTGCGCGCAGATCTGGAGCGGGGAATCGACGAAGAGATCCAGCGTGTGGGAGACCGCGCCCTCCGTGGAATTCTCGATGGGGACCACGCCGTAGTCCGCCCGGCGGCGCGCCACCTGGTCGAACACCTCGGAAAAATTGTGCAGCGGCGTGTAGGCGACCGAGTGGCCGAATTTCTTGATCGCGGCCTGGTGCGTCCAGGAGCCCTCCGGCCCCAGGGAGGCGATCTTCAGGTCGTCCTCCAGCGCCAGCGCGGCGGACATGATCTCGCGGTAGATCGCGCGGATGGATTTCTCCGGCAGGCGGCCCCGGTTCCGCTCGATCAGGCGGCGCAGCAGGGCTTCCTCCCGTTCCGGGGCGTAGATCTGCAGCCCGTCGCGCTTTTTCACCAGGCCCACCTGGTGGACGAATTCGGCGCGCTCGGAGAGCAGGTCGAGCAGCTTGCCGTCGATGTCGTCGATGCCTTTGCGGATGTCGTCGAGATTCATTGGGAGATGACGAATTCAGAATTTCCGAACGTCGGAAGAAGTGTGTGGAGAGGAGAGAAGGCGGTGAGGATCAATTCGTCGTTCTGAATTCGTCATTCGGCATTCTCCGCCCGCTTCGGGTCGGTGGCGCTGAGCGCCAGCTGGGACTCCGCGGCGGCCGCGCTTTCGGCGGGGGCCTCCGGCAGCTTCACGCGGCGCAGTTCGGTGGCGTTCGGCAGGTCGTCGATGCTGCGGATGCCGAAGTGTTCGTAAAAAAGCTCCGTGGTCTCGTAGAGCAGGGGCCGCCCGGGCAGCTCCGCGCGGCCGCCGATGCGGACCAGCTCCCGGTCCAGCAGCTTCTGCAGCATGCCGTCGCAGGCCACCCCGCGGACGGCCTCGATCGCGCCCTTCGTGATCGGCTGGCGGTAGGCGATGATGGCCAGCGTCTCCATGGCCGGGCCGCTCAGGCGCTCCGGCTTGCGGCCGGGGAAAAGATGGCGGACGAACTCGCCGTAGTCCGGCCGCGTGAAGAGCTTCCAGCCCTTCGCCCGCTCCGCCAGGTAGAAGGCCCGGCCGCCGGCCTCGTAGTCGTGGTTGAGCTTCGCGATCGCGGCGATGACCTGCTCGGAGGACAGCGCCGCCAGCGCGGAGAGCCACCCGGGCAGCTCGGCGGGTGTTTCACCGTCCTCGATCTTCCGGACGCGCGAATCTTCCGCCTCCGCCACGCGGGCGCGCACCAGGCGGGCGATCTCCTCGGCGGGCAAGGGTTCGTCCGAACTGGTCAGGAGGGCTTCGACGATCGACGGCAATTCCATGGCGCGGGGCGGAGCTTGGGGAATGCCGCCGGTCATTTCAAGCGTGCCGCTGCGAAAGCACGGCGGCGGGTCCCGCGGGGCGCCCGGCGGAAACCGGTGCCGAAGTTAAGGATCGATGCATGAAATTTCAACTTGCAGAGGTATGAGGGAGGCGCTAATCGACCGCGCCCGAAAATCGTCGCTCCGGCGGCAGTCCGGAACCCGAAGATTTCACGACCCCTAGTTTCATCATGGCCGAAAAGAAGCAACCCGCGAAAAAGGCGGCAGCCGCCAAACCGGAGAAAAAGCCCGCCGCCAAGCCTGCCCCGAAGGCCGAAACCAAGAAAGCCGCCCCGGCCGCCAAGGCGAAGGAGCCTGCCGAAAAGGCTCCCGCCGCCGCCCCCGCCGGGCCGGTGAAGGTGAGCGGATTCGTGCTGAAGCAGCGCCAGCGCCTGCTGGACCTGCGGGATGAACTGGTGGACGCCATGTCCGGCATGACCGGGGAGATCCGCAACGCCCCGGAAGGCAGCGAGGCCTCCG
>CBFGVD010000117.1:0-8526 GCA_965651965.1 uncultured Verrucomicrobiaceae bacterium
GTCCCCTGCACTTTCCGCCAGCGGCGGGGGATCGACGTCGCCGCGGGGTGCGGGCAATTGAAGGCGGACAAGGTCCGGGCGGCGGGCCGTCTTTGAGGATCGCCTTGCCGCGCAGGGCGGGCATGCTCCCGCCCATGCAGGTGCGGGAAGCTGCGGAACGGATCCTCTTCGCGGAAACGCTGGAGGAAAAGCTGCGGCTCGCCCCGAAAGGCGCCCGGGACGATGCCCCCGGCCCGGCGATCGCCGCTCCCGCCAAGCCCGGCAGGCCGCCGGAACTGCGCATCCACGCGAAAGGCGTGCGGGTGGAATTCCCCGGCATCCACCGCATGGACGACGACCGCGAGCGCGGGGTGATGCTCCACTTCCTGGCCAACCACGAGCTGCTGGCCGCGGAGCTGATGGCGCTGGTGCTGTTGAAATTCCCCGAAGCACCCGCCGAATACCGCGCCGGGGTGTACGAAGCGATGCGGGAGGAACAGATGCACACGCGGATGTACCTGCGCCGGATGCGGGAATGCGGGATCGAATTCGGCGATCTGCCGGTGAACGATTATTTCTGGCGGGTGATCGCGCCGATGGAAACGCCGGTGGATTTCGTCACGCGGCTGAACCTGACCTTCGAGCAGGCGAACCTGGATTTTTCCAAGCACTACGCCGGGCTCTTCCGCCAGGCGGGAGACAGCGCCACGGCGGCGGTGCTTGAGAAAATCTATCAGGATGAAATCGGCCACGTGGGCCACGGGGTGAAATGGTTCCGGCGCTGGAAGGAACGCGGCGGGAGCGATTGGGAAGCCTACCGGAAAGCGCTGGTATTTCCCCTGAGCCCGACCCGGGCGAAGGGCGTGGCACCTTTCAACGCGGAGGGCAGGCGGCAGGCCGGGCTGGACGAGGACTTCATCCGCAATCTGGAAGTGTGCGACCTCTCCCGCGGCCGCACGCCGGTGGTCCATTGGTTCAACCCGAACGCCGAGGCCCACGCGATGCCGGGCCGCTACCAGCCGGCGAAGACGGAACTCGCGCTCGAAGAGGATCTTGAAATGCTCATCGCCGGGTGGTGCCGGAGGGACGATGCGGCGATCCTGCGCAAGCCGCCCTCCCGCGAACATCTGGCGGAGCTGAAGCGCGCGGGCTTCGACCTGCCGGAGATCGTTTCCGCCGCGGACCTGTGCGGGCGGAAGCTGGGCGGCCTGCGGCCCTGGGCCTGGTCACCGGAGGCCTGCGCGCTGCTGAAGCCATTCGCGGACAACATTTCCCGGCGAGTACCCTGGCAGTGGCGCGAGGCGCTGCCGCGCGAATGGTTCTCCAAGGAAATCGGGATCGCCCTGGAAAAACGCCTGGGGCTGGAGCGGGAAAGCGGGCGGATTTGCCGGAACGTGGAGGAGGCGATGGCGGCGATCCGCGGCCTGCTGGAAAGCGGCCAGGCGCTGGCGAAGGCCGCGTATTCCCATGCCGGGCGCGGCCACAAGCGGATCAACCTGGAAAGCCCGGCGGAAGCGACGCGGAACTGGCTGAAAAACACCATCGCCGCGCACGGCTGCGTGATCATCGAGCCCTGGCTGGAACGGATCGCCGATTTTTCCGCGCTCTACGAGATGGACGCGAAAGGCCGTGCGGAACCGGTCGGCCTGACGCTGATGGAGAACGATGCCGCGGGCCGCTTCCAAGGCAGCCGCGTCTCGCCGAAGTGGGCGAGCATGCTGGAGCCGGAGGTCGCCGCCTTCCTCCACCGCGAAGCCCGGGTGATGGAATGGTACCAGGAGAAAATCCCCGCCGCCCTGGGCGGCCTGCTGCCCGGCTACACCGGCCCGCTGGGCGTGGACGCGATGGTACACCGCCTGCCGGACGGCTCGCCGGCCCTGAAACACGTGGTGGAACTGAACGTACGGATGACCATGGGCCGCATCGCGCTGGAACTGCTGAAAAAATCCGCGCCAAACCGGCAGGGCCGGCTGCGCATCCTGCGGAAAGAGCGGGCGGGCGACCCGGCGCTGCTCCAAGGCGGCAGCCTCCAAGGCGGGGCCATCCTGCTGAACGACCCCTCGCAGGCACGGGAATTCCTGGCCGTCTGGGAAGTTTGCGGGGATGGCGATTCCACGCCCAGGGGATCCGCTTGACTTAGTGTTAAAAATACACTTTCATGGCCCGTGTAAAGACGGCCATGTCATTCACCTACGAGTTTCCCCGCCCGGCGCTGACCGTGGATTGCGCGGTCTTCGGCTTCGATGGCGCGGGCTTGCAGGTCCTGCTGATCCGGCGCGGGATCGAGCCTTTCCGCGGGATGTGGGCGCTGCCGGGGGGCTTCGTGCGGATGGACGAGGATCTGGAGGATGCCGCCCGGCGCGAGCTGGAGGAGGAGACCAGCTTGAGCGAGGTTTTCCTGGAGCAGTTGCAGACCTTCGGTGCCCCCGGGCGCGATCCGCGCGGGCGCGTGGTGAGCGTGGCCTTCTACGCCCTGGTCCGGCCGGACCAGCACCCGGCGAAGGGGGATACGGACGCGAGCGAGGCGGCGTGGTTCCCGGTGGAAAGCCTGCCGCAGCTGGCCTTCGACCACGCGGACATCCTGGCCTGCGCGTTGGAGCGGCTGAGGGGGAAGATCCGCTACCGGCCCGTGGGCTTCGAGCTTCTGCCGCAGCGCTTCACGCTCTCCCAGCTTCAGGCCCTCTATGAGGCGATCCTGGGCCGCCCGCTGGACAAGCGGAACTTCCGCAAAAAGCTGCTCGCCTTCGATTTCCTCATCCCGCTCGACGCCTACTCGGGCGGTTCCCACCGGCCCGCGCGGCTGCACCGCTTCGACCGCCGGAAATACGAGGCCCTGGTGAAGCGGGGATTCCACTTCGAACTTTGACCGCACCATGAGCCCGCTCCAGACCGATCTCTATCAGCTCACGATGGCCGCCGCCTACTGGCAGGCGGGCAAGGCGGAGCAGGAAAGCGTTTTCCATCTCTTTTTCCGCCGCCTGCCCTTCCACGGCGGCTACGCCATCGCCGCCGGGCTGGAACCGGCCCTGGAATGGCTGGAGGCCTTCCGCTTCGGCCGTGAGGAGCTGGACTATCTGGCGGGCCTGCGGACCAAGGCGGGCACGCCGCTTTTCCGGGAGGATTTCCTCGGCTACCTGGGCGATCTCCGCCTGGAGCTGGATGTGGATGCGATCCCGGAAGGAGAGGCCGTCTTCGCCCACGAGCCGCTGCTGCGGGTGCAGGGACCGATCCTTCAGGCGCAACTGGCGGAGACGGCGCTGCTGAATTTCGTGAACTTCCAAACCCTGATCGCGACCAAGGCGGCACGGGTCTGCACGGCCGCGGCTGGGGCACCGGTCATCGAATTCGGCTACCGCCGCGCGCAGGGGCCGGACGGCGCGCTCTCCGCCAGCCGCGCGGCATGGATCGGCGGCTGCCGCGGCACTTCGAACGTGCAGGCGGGCCAGCGCCACGGCATTCCGGTGGCGGGCACGCACGCGCACTCCTGGGTGATGTCCTTTGAGGACGAGGGCGTGGCCTTCGACCGCTACGCGGAGGCGATGCCGGACAACTCGACGCTGCTGGTGGATACCTACGATACCCTGCGCGGCGTGGACCATGCCATCGCCACCGCGCGGAAGCTGCGGGAGCGCGGTCACGAACTCGCGGGCATCCGCCTGGATTCGGGCGATCTCGCATGGCTCAGCCAGCAGGCCCGCGCGAAGCTGGATGCGGCGGGTTTCCCGGAGGTGAAAATCGTGGCGAGCAACGACCTCGACGAATACCTCATCGAAAGCCTGCGCCACCAGGACGCGAAAATCGATATCTGGGGCGTGGGCACCAGCCTTGTCACCGCGGCGGATCAACCGGCGCTCGGCGGGGTGTACAAGCTGGCCGCGATCCGCGGGGCGGACGGGAACTGGCAACCGCGCATCAAGCTGAGCGAGCAGACGGCGAAAAGCTCGATCCCCGGCAGGCTCCAGGTAAGGCGCTTTTCCCAAGACGGCCAGTTCATCGGGGATGCCATCCACGATATCGACCGTTGCGTTCCCGAGTCCGTCACCATCATCGATCCGGCGGACCCGATCCGGAAAAAGGAAATTCCCGCCGGCACCGCCTTCACCGACGTCCTCCGGCCCGTGATGCACGCGGGCAAACGGCTCGCCGCCCCCGAGCCGCTGGAAGCCGCGCGCGAACGCTGCCGGAAAACGCTCGCAAGCCTCCACCCCGGCACCCTGCGCCTGAAGAACCCGCACGCTTACCCTGCCGGCCTGGAAGCGGGGCTGCATGCCCATCGCGAGCAATTGCTGGCCGCTTTTCGTTAGGCTGGTCGTGTCCTTTTCAAATCTCGTGGCTCTTCGTTTATCGTCTCCGTGAGAACTGTATCCGATCCCCTTGCATCCTGTCTCCTGGGAGGTGCTCTCGGCGATTCCCTGGGCCTACCCGCAGAAAACATGACTGCCGGACGCATCGCCCGGCGATGGCAGGGGCCTTTGCGGCATCGTTTCCTGGGACGATGCGGAATGGTCAGCGACGACACCGAGCATGCGGGGATGACCCTGCTTTCCCTTCATGAAAGCAACGGCGATCCAGACCTTTTTGCGAAAGCCCTGGCAAAGCGCTTGCGTTGGTGGCTCGCCGGGATTCCCGCAGGTGTTGGATTCGCAACCGTCCGCTCGATCCTGAAGCTTTGGCTAGGTTTCAGCCCCGGGAAGAGCGGTGTATGGTCGGCCGGAAATGGCCCGATGATGCGGGCCGCTGTCATCGGGGCCTATTTCGCGAAGGACCCGGCTAAGCGGCAAAGCTTCACCGAGGTTTCGACTCGGATCACGCATCGCGATCCCCGCGCCGATGAAGCCGCACGTATGATCGCGGATGCCGCCGCACTCGCTTGTGCAGGAGAAGAGGATGAAGGGAAAATCCTCCGCAGCCTCGGCTCGCTCATACGGAGCGAGGAGATGAAAGAGCGCTTTGCCGTCCTCCATGCCTCCCTTGCCGGCGGTGAAGCGGCAAGCGTCTTTGCAAATCGCATTGGCAGGAAAGAAGGCTTTGTCAGCGGTTTCGCACCTGACTCCGCAGCCGTGGCCTTGTATGCGTGGCTGAGGCATCGCCGGGATTTCCGCAGCACGATTGAATCCGTGGTTCGCGCGGGCGGCGATACCGATACGGTCGCCTTCATCGCGGGTTCCCTTGCCGGGATCGATTGCGGCCCGCAAGGCATGCCGCAGCATTGGATCGAAGGCTTGCGGGACCATCCTTTCCATGGAGACGTTCTCCGGGACATGGATCGATTCAGCTCCCTGCGCTATCCCAACTGGCCGGGGTCGATCCTCCGGAACGCCTTTTTCTGCTCGGTGGTGATCGGGCATGTCTTCCGCCGCATGCTGCCCCCCTATTGAACTCTTGCTACCTACTGTATCGGATTTATCCCGGCATGAACAGTGTGTCAAAAGACGCAGACGCCTTGGATCGGGCAATGGGTTGTCTCGCCGGTTTGGCCGTTGGCGATGCGCTGGGAACCACCCTCGAGTTCAAGGCTCCGGAGACCTTTGCGCCCATCCATGACATGACCGGTGGCGGTCCTTTCCACCTGAAGGCAGGCCAGTGGACCGACGATACTTCCATGGCACTTTGTCTCGCCGACAGTTTGTTGACATGCGGTGGAATGGATTTGCGCGACCAGGCGGCCCAATATGTCCGTTGGTGGCAGGAAGGACATCTCAGTTCGACAGGCACGTGTTTCGATATCGGGAACACGGTGAGCACCTCGCTTTCGGAATTCATCCGCACCGGAAATCCTACGAGCGGCAGCAGCGATTCTCATGCAGCCGGAAATGGCAGCATCATGCGCCTCGCTCCTGTGCCGATCTTTTTTCGCGATATTGTCCAGGCCATCCGCCAATCCGGAGAGAGCTCACGTACCACCCATCAAGCCCGGGCCTGCATCGATGCGTGCCGCTATCTGGGGGGAGTTCTCCGTGGGCTGATCGATGGCATGCCGAAGGGCCTACTGTGCAGCGGTCACTACCAGCCGGGTGAAATGAGGAAGGAACACCTTCATCCCGAGATTTTCAAGGTTATCGCCGGTTCCTTCCGCGAAAAGCAACCGCCCGCAATCCGGGGCAGCGGCTACGTGGTGGATTCTTTGGAGGCTGCACTTTGGGCCTTCTTTCGATCGGATAATTTCGAGCAAGGTGCCTTGCTCGCGGTTAACCTGGGGGATGACGCCGATACCACGGGAGCGGTATACGGCCAGATCGCCGGGGCCTGCTACGGGTTAAGCGGCATTCCCTCCCGCTGGCTGGAGAAACTCCACCACCGGGAGATGATCCTCGATTTCGCCAAGTGCCTTCACGAGTATGGCGCACCGCCCGCCTGAACTTCCACCCCCATGACCGGCCAAGCCCTCATCCTCGTCGATCTCCAGAATGATTTCCTGCCCGGCGGCGCGCTGGGCGTTCCGGGCGGCGACGAAGTGATCCCCATCGCGAACGGCCTGATAGAGGATTTCGGGATCGTCGCTGCCACGCAGGACTGGCACCCGGCGGACCACGGCAGCTTCGCGGTGAACCACCCCGGCGGGCAGCTTTTCGAGCAAGTCGACCTCCATGGCCTACCGCAGACCCTCTGGCCGATCCACTGTGTTCAGGAGACGGCGGGCGCGGAACTGGCGCCGGGGCTCGATACCCGCCGGATCACCCGCGTCTTCAAGAAGGGCACGAATGCGCATATCGACAGCTACAGCGGCTTTTACGACAACGGCCACCGGCAATCGACCGGTCTCGCGGAATGGCTGCGGGAACAGGGTGTGAAGCACGTGACCGTCTGCGGCCTCGCCACCGACTATTGCGTGAAATTCACCGCGCTGGACGCGCTGGCGGAGGGCTTCGGCGTCACGCTCCATCTGCCCGCCTGCCGCGGGGTGGACCTTTCGCCCGGGGACGTGGAAGCGACCATCGCGGAAATGCGTGCGAAAGGAGTGGTGATCTCCGGTGAAAGCGGCGCCGCTTGACGAAGCCCGGCTCCGCCGCGAAAACCCATCCGTGGCCGGCGATCCCTTCATCCGCGTGCGCGGGCTCGAACAACGCTTCGGCTCCCAGGTCGTCCTGCGCGGGGTGGATCTGGACGTGTACCGCGGCGAGACCCTGGTGCTGCTGGGCGGCTCCGGCGGCGGGAAGTCCGTGCTGGTGAAGCATTTCCCCGGCCTGCTGCGCCCCTGGAAAGGGACGGTGGAAATCGATGGCGAGGATATCTCGAACCTCGATGAACGGGCGATGGCACCCTACCGGCGGAAGGTCGGCATCATGTTCCAGAACGGCGCGCTCTTCGATTCCATGACCGTCGGGCAGAATGTCGCCTTTCCCCTGCATGAAGCGGGCATCAGCGACCGGAAGGAAATCGCGACGCGCGTCTCGGAGGCGCTGGAGATCGTCCGCCTCCCGGGGCAGGAAAAGAAAATGCCCGCCGAACTCTCCGGCGGCATGCGCAAGCGCGTGGCGCTGGCCCGCGCGGTGGTGGGAAAGCCCGCCTGCGTGCTCTACGACGAGCCGCACGCCGGTCTGGACCCCATCACCGCGGATTCCATCGATCACCTCATCAAGGACCTCCAGACCGCCCATGGCATGACCAACGTAGTCATCACCCACGAGATACGCAGCGTCTTCCACATCGCGGACCGCATCGTCTTCCTGCAGGAGGGCCGGATCTACTGGACCGGCGGTCCGGACGAACTGCAGGCGACGGATGACCCGGTCCTGCGGCCTTTCATCGAGGGGGATTCGGGGGAAGCCTGGAATTGATCGCCCTTGCACGCGCGGGCCTGAATGGCGATGCTAGTCCCGCATGGGAGAATCCTCCGACAAGACCAAGCTCTGGGTGGGCGTCTTCGTCTTCATCGGCCTGGTATTGCTCGGCGGGCTGATCGTGCAGTTCGGCCGTTTCGGCGACCGCCTGCGGGGGAAATACCAGCTCGTGGTGGTTTTCGACGACGCCTCCGGCCTGATCAAGGGCTCGGAGATCCGCATGGGCGGCGCGCGGATCGGGAAAGTGGCGGAGCACCCGGAGCTGAATGCCAACGTCAAGGTGCAGGTCACGATGAGCATCGACGACCCCATCCGCATCCCCGAGAATTCGATGATCCAGATCGCCTCGGCGACCCTGCTGGGGGACAAGATGATCGTCATCACCCCGCCGGAGGGCGGCAATACGACCGGCCGCTTCATCCAGCCCGGCGCGGTCCTGCGCGGCGGCGGGCCTTCCGGACTGGATGCGATCCAGAACAACGCCGAGGCCGTGAGCCGGGATGCCCGCAGGCTGATGCAGGAGGCGGAATCCACCTTCCTGAAGCTGGACTCCGCGGTGGACGACGTCCGCATCGTCACCGGTCGCCTTGCCGACACCCTGGAGAAGATCAACGAGTCGATCCTTTCCGAAAAGAACCTGAAGCACATCGACGGCACCCTGGCGAATCTCGACAACGCCACGGCGGAGTGGGCGAAAGCGAGCGCCGGGCTCGATCCCACCCTGGCGGACGCGCGCAAGGCGATCAACGCGATCGAGAAGGCCGCC
>CBFGVD010000118.1:0-8522 GCA_965651965.1 uncultured Verrucomicrobiaceae bacterium
CGCCGGTTTTTTCCGAGTTCATCGGCCAGGAAAAGGTCAAGGACCGCCTGCTGCTGATGGTGGAGGCCGCCCGCCAGCGCGGGGACGTGCTGGACCACGTGCTGCTCTCCGGCCCGCCGGGCCTCGGCAAGACCACCCTGGCAAACATCATCGCCCGCGCCACCGGCTCCCAGCTCCACGTCACCTCCGGGCCCCAGATCGAAAAAGCGGGCGACCTGGCGGGGGTGCTGACCAATCTCCAGAAGGGCGACGTTCTCTTCATCGACGAGATCCACCGCCTGCACCCCGCCATCGAGGAGTATCTCTACCCCGCGATGGAGGACTTCCGCCTGGACATCATCATCGATTCCGGCCCCTCCGCGCGTTCCATCCAGCTCAATCTGCCGCGCTTCACCCTGGTGGGGGCCACCACCCGCTCCGGCATGCTGACCGCGCCGCTGCGCTCGCGCTTCGGCCTGGTGAACCGGCTGGACTATTACACGCAGGCGGAACTCGCCCGCATCATCGAGCGCTCCGCGGGCCTGCTGGACATCCCGGTCCTGCAGGAGGGCGCGCTGGAGATCGCCGCCCGCTCCCGCGGTACCCCGCGCGTGGCGAATGCCCTGCTCCGCTGGGTGCGGGATTACGCCCAGGTGAAGGGCGACGGTACCATCACCGGCCCCGCCGCCGATGCCGCCCTGGCGATGATCGAGATCGACGCCCAGGGCCTGGATGAAATGGACAAACGCATCCTGGAAGCCCTGATCTACAAGTTCAACGGCGGCCCGGTGGGCGTCGGCTCGCTCGCCGTGGCGGTGGGAGAAGACGCCGCGACCATCGAGGAAGTGCACGAGCCTTTCCTTATCCTCCAGGGCTTCCTCCAGCGCACGCCGCGGGGCCGTACTGCCCTGCCCGCCGCCTACGCGAAGATCGGTGCCGCCCTGCCGCCGCCGGCGGATGGACAGCAGGCGTTGTTCTAAAGCTCCTGCCTCTTTGGGTTTTGCAAAGCTGCGCCCGAAGGAGTATGGATTCAGCATGTATCCGGAGCGCATCACCGTCGATCCCCGCGTCATGTCGGGCAAGCCTTGCATCCGCGGGATGCGGGTAACGGTGGCCAACATTCTCCGCCAACTGGCCAATCGCCGGACCCGCGAGGAGATCCTCGCCGCCTATCCCTACCTGGAGCCGGAAGACATCGACGCGTGCCTGGGCTATGCAGTGGCCCGCGTGGATGACGAGGAGCTTTCCATGAGCGCGGCATGAGACTCCTTGTGGACATGAACCTCAGCCCGAATTGGATCCCGGAGCTGAAGTCCAGAGGATGGGAGGCGGCACACTGGTCCGAAACCGGGCGAGCCGATGCTCCGGATGCCGAAATTCTCGGTTATGCACGCGAAAATGACTGGATCGTCCTCACTCAAGATCTCGATTTCGCCCAATTGCTTCACGCCACGAACGATTCCGGCCCCAGCGTGATTCTCCTCCGGGTCGAGGATGAATTCAATGAATCGGCACGCACCCGGATCGATGACGTCATCGCGGCAGCGGCGCATGATCTCGAAGCCGGTGCCTTGCTCACCATTTCCGCCCGGCACGCAAGATTGCGCCGGCTGCCGATCCATCCGGATCCGCCCTAAACTTCCGAGCCGGAGATTTCGCGTTTCTCAATCCCGTTTCTCCCCTTACCTTCCTGCCGGGATGCCCGACATCGTCACCCAAACCATCGACCGCTGCCGTGCCGCCGGCCTGCGCCGGACCAAGGCGCTGGAGGAGCTCATCGTCACGCTCCTGGATTCGCCGCGGCCGATGACCCTGGCCGAACTGGCCGGCTCCCCGCGGCTGCGGGACCAGTGCGACAAGGCGACCGTCTTCCGCCTGCTCCAGCGCCTCGCGGAAAAAGGCGTGGTCCGCCGTCTGGGCCTGCACGAGCGGGCCGCCTACTTCACCCTGCTCTTGCCCGGCCGTCACCAGGATTACCTGATCTGCACGGAATGCGGCAGCATCGAGGCCGTGAAGGCCCCCTGCCCCGTCCACGAGCTGGAAGACGAGATCCGCCGCAAGACGGGCTTCCGCAATCTTTACCACGAGCTCGAATTCTTCGGCACCTGCCCCGCCTGCGCATGAACCGCCTGGTCCGCATCGCCCTGACCCTGTTCGTCTCCGCGACGATCCTGATTTTCCTCGTGCTCCAGCGCCTGCAGCGGGCGAAGGAGGCCGGTGCGGGGGCCGATGGGGACGGGCTGAGCCAGTTCGCCCGCTCCGAATTGCAGATGGTTTACGTCGGCATGGGCATCACGGGCATCATGATCCTCGCCGGATTGGTCCTGATCATTCTCGCCCTCGTCCGCTCCCGGAAGAAATCCGCGCCGCATGGATGAAGAGCTGGAGAAATCCTTCCTGAAGTTCATGGAGGTCGAGCGCAGCGCCTCCCCGCGCACGCTGGCCAATTACCGCCTGGCGCTGGAGTCCTGCCGCGCCTGGTTCGGCGGGAACTTTCCCGGCTGGAAGAACGCCGCTCCTGACGATTACCGCCGCTGGCTCTACGAGATGATGAAAGCGGAGCTGGCCAAGGCCACCATCCGCCTGCGCTTTTCCGCCCTACGTTCCTTCTACAAATATCTGGTCCACCGCCGCGGCCTCGGGAAGAGCCCCCTGGCCGAAGTCCAGCTTCCCAAGCCGGAAAGGAAGCTGCCGGTGGTGCTCAGCATCGCGCAGATCGGGGAACTGCTGGCCTTGCCCCTGCAAGTACCCCTCCACAGGCAGACCCTGCCTTGGATCCCGCTGCGGGATGCCGCCATCCTGGAGCTCTTCTATTCCTGCGGCCTGCGCATCTCCGAGCTGCGCGGGCTGGACGTGCGGGATGTGGATTTCCCGGGCGAGAACGTGCGGGTGCTGGGCAAGGGCGCGAAGGAGCGCATCGTCCCCGTCGGCGGACCGGCGATGGCGGCCCTGCAGCGCTACCAACGCGAGGCCGCGGTCACGCAGGGCCCCCTCTTCCTCGGCAAGACCCGCGGGAGGATCACCCAGCAGGCGATCGACCAGCTCCTGAAGAAATACCTCAAGCTGAGCTCCATCCCCTTCAAGATCTCGCCGCACAAGCTCCGGCACAGCTTCGCCACCCACCTGCTGGATGCCGGCGCGGACCTGCGCTCCGTCCAGAGCCTGCTCGGCCATGCCTCCCTCTCCACCACCCAGATCTACACCCACGTGACGAAGGAACGCCTGCGCCGGGCCTACGACGAGGCCCACCCGCGCGCGAAGTGAAGCCCGCCTCCCCCCGGGCATGAAAAAGGGCGGCTGCGTTTCCGCAGCCGCCCGGAGGAATAGGAATCCCATCCGTTCCGGATTAGAAGCCCACGGAGAGCTTCACACCGGCGATGAGGTGCTCACGGCCGCCGAGGGTGCCGGTGCCGCCCACGATCGGGGTGTCGGAAACCAGCTTGCTCTCAGCATCCACGTACTTCACGTACGGGGCCAGGGTCACCCCTTCGCGGAACTCCCAGGGGAGCTCGGCCTTCACGAACCAGCCTTGGAAGCCGTCCGCGGTGCCGTTGGCGCCCAGCTTGTCGGAGACCTGGAGACCGTGGCCATCGGCCACGCCCACGCCGGCGGAGAGGTTCAGCGCGAGGCAATCGTTGAACTCGAAGCTCTTGCTGATCTCCGGCTGCAGGTACCAGCCGTTGTTGGAATCGAAGTCGTAGTAGTAGGTCGCACCGGCGGTGATGCCCCAGGCCACTTCGTAGGAAGCGCCGAGGTAAACTTCCTGGGTGTCCAGGGTACCCGGGGTGTCGGAGAAGTAGTAGTAGATGTAACCGAGCTCCAGGGACACCGGGCCGAGCTGCTTGCTCACCGCGGCGTACAGGTCCAGCTCGTTGAAGCTGTTCCCGAAGGTCTGGGAATCGTTCACGGAGCCATACCAGGCACCGGCGCTGACACCGAGGCCGTCCTGAATCTCATAGGAGACGTCCACGCCGGCTTCGATCAGGTCGCTGCCGAGGTCCACGAAGCGGAACTCATAGAGCGAGCTGTAGCCCACGTGCACTTCCCCTTCAATTTCCGCCGAGGCGTAGCCGGCCACGAGGGCGGAGGCAGCGGCCAGGGCGCCGACATATTTGGTGTGTTTGCGCATCTTGGTATTCGGTTGTTCGGTTGCTGCAAACCTCCACGGGTGCGGGCTCGCGCCCGCCGACGGGGAGGCTGTTTGGCATCTAGCGGACCGCGTGCCAAAAGCACGACGGACACTGCCTATCGGGCGACTGATTAAGAAAACCTGATAGTATTGTCCAGCTAAAAGAACGCGGTCGGCACGATGGCCGGAGGTCTAACTAGTTTCCCCCCGGGAGTCTGGCAAGGCCGAAAACGGGAGGCCGGCGCAGGCTCCCCCGGGCGATGGAAACCCGGACCGTAGCCCCGGCCCCCGCCGTCCCGTACCTGCACCGGCCCGGACTCGTTGTGACAGCCCCGGCGGCCTGCCGTTCAAAGCTTTCCCGGCTTGACCGGCCCCTTCCTGCAAGGGTGCCGCCCGCCGGCCCGGCAAGCGGCACTTCCCCGACCCGGCCACTTCAAACACCCCGCACACCCCTCCTGCGATCATAATCAACTGATAATCATTGATGAATCGCAGGTTTGCAGCGCTGGCACGCCATCTGCTTTTCGGGGAATTCAACAGTTAGGACCGCAAAAGTCCGGCTGAACAATCCATCCGAAACCGAGTCGACATGAGCCTGAAAACACGATTGGCACGCGGCGCCTGCGCGCTTGCTGCCGTAGCAATGATGGTCCTGCCCCTGGCACCGAATGCCATGGCGCAAGAGGAAGCCGCGCCGCCCCCGGCCGCGGAAGAAACCACGCCCGCCACCCCCGCAGCGGAGGAGGCGGCTGCTCCGGCCGAGGAGGCTCCTGCCTACGCCAATTACGACGAATTCAAGGCGAGCCCGGAATACGTCGGCTACCTGGCGAACAACCTCTGGATCATGATCGCCGCGGCGCTGGTGTTCCTGATGCACCTCGGCTTCGCCACGGTGGAATCCGGCCTCTGCCAGAAGAAGAACACGGTGAACATCCTCTTCAAGAACGTGTTCATCGTCTGCGTCGGCGCGCTGGGCTACATGTTCTACGGCTTCAACGGCATGTATCCCGGTTGGGAAGCCGGGGTTTCCAAGGACTTCTTCGCGCTCGGCAAGCCGATCCTCAACAGCTTCGACGACGCCGGACAGGTGGCCAACATGACCACGGCCTACGCCACCGGCCCGATGACCTATTGGACCGACTTCCTCTTCCAGGCGATGTTCGCCGCCACCGCCGCCACCATCGTTTCCGGTGCCGTGGCCGAGCGCGTGAAGCTGACCAGCTTCATGATCTACGCGACTATCCTGGTGACCTTCTTCTACCCCATCACCGGTTCCTGGAAGTGGGGCTACGGCTGGCTCAACACGAAGGGATTCCATGACTTCGCCGGTTCCACGCTGGTGCACGCCTTCGGCGGCTTCGCCGCGCTCGCCGCGGTCATCGTCCTCGGCCCGCGCCGCGGCAAATACACCTCGGAAGGCGTGAAGCCCATCCTGCCCCACAACCTGCCGCTGGCCACCATCGGCGTCTTCCTCCTCGTCCTCGGCTGGTTCGGTTTCAACGGCGGCTCGGTCCTCTCCGCAGATCCGCAGACCGTGTCCCGAGTGTTCGTGACCACCGCCATGGCGGGCTTCGCGGGCGGTATCGGCGCCATGCTCACCTCCTGGATCGTGCTGAAGAAGCCCGACCTCTCCATGACCCTCAACGGCATGCTGGCCGGCCTGGTGGGTATCACCGCCGGTGCGGATGATGTGACTCCCTTCGCCGCCGTCGCCATCGGTGCCATCGCCGGCTTGATCGTGGTGTTCTCCGTCCTCTTCCTGGACAAGATCAAGATCGACGATCCGGTGGGTGCGATCTCCGTGCACGGCGTCTGCGGCATCTTCGGCACGCTTGCTCCGGCTCTCTTCGGCACCAAGAACCTGGGCGTGCAGCTCATGGGCACGCTGGCCGTCTCCGCCTTCGCCTTCGTGGTCTCCCTCGTCCTCTTCCTGATCCTCAAGGTCACCCTCGGTGTCCGCGTGGACGCCCAGGAAGAAGAGGAAGGCCTGGATGTGGCCGAGCACGGCGCGCCCGCCTACACCGACCACTGATAGCCTCCCTTCGGCCCTTCTCCCCTCACGGGCGGACCTTCGCGGGTCCGCCCGTTTTCGTTTGCAGGGGAGCGGCCCGCATCGCTATGCCTGCGGCAGTGAAGCGACGCACCCTCCTCCTGCTCCTCGCGCTCGCGGTGTCGCTCGTCTTCGCAGGCTGGCAATGGCTCCGGCCGTATGATTGGAATCCGGACCCGGCCGCGCGCTACCGCATCGAGTATGCCTCCGTGCAGCGGGACCACTCCTACTACTGGCTGAATGTCCGCCTCGAGCGCCACGGCACGGCGTCGCACGATCTGGCCAAGCCGGTCCGCCTGCTCACCGCCGCGGGCCGCGAAGCGGAACCCGCGGACACCGAGCTCGGCGGCAGCGAGGAAACCGGCACGGAGACGCTCGGCTTCCGCTTCTGGCTGGAAGCCGCCGATTTCTCCGGCCCCCTGAAGCTGCGCTTGAACGACGGCACGCTGCTCGTGCGCAAGGATTCCGGAATTCCCGGCGTAGGGGACGGTGCGGCGCGCTATTTCACCACCAGCAACTGGTAGCGGCAACCATGGCCTGGCTCCTCGTCGATAACTCCAATACCCGCACCAAATTCGCGCTCGGGGATGCCTCCGCCCTCCTTGCGCGGCGGGCCTGGCTGCCGACCGCGAAAATCACTCCGGAAGCGCTCGGCGATACCCTGCGCGGCTTTGAATTCGAGGGTACGCTCCTCTGCTCCGTGGTGCCGGAGAAAGCGCGCATCCTGCAGGAGGCGCTGGCTCCGCACGGCCCCCTCCATGCCCTTTCCGCGCACAGCGATACCGGCCTCGCCATCGATTACCCGCAGCCGGAGCAGATCGGCGCGGACCGCCTGGCGAATGCCATCGGCGTCAGCGTCCGCCACGGTGCGCCCGCCATCGTGATCGATTTCGGCACGGCCGTGACCTTCGACGTGGTATCCGCGGGGCCCGCCTACTGCGGCGGCGTGATCGCCCCCGGCCTGGGCGCGATGCAAGACTACCTGGGCCGCCGCACCGCCCTGCTCCCGCGCATCGAGCTGGACGAGCCCGCCACGGCCATCGGCAAGTCCACCGTCCAGGCCATGCAAGCGGGCGCCGTCTTCGGCTACCGCGGCCTGGTCCGGGAAATCCTCTCCCGCCTGCGCGCGGAAATGGAGGGCGAGCCCGCCATCGTCGCCACCGGCGGGGATGCCGCCCTCATCGCCCGCGGCTTGCCCGAGATCGGGGCGGTCGATCCGGATCTGACCCTGGAGGGCCTGCGCCTCGCCGCTGTCAGGAATCTCGTCTGAAAGTACGTGCAAATAACGCTCGAAGTGGATACACCGTAGTCACCTAGCCATGTCTGAAACCCCTCTCGCCATCGGAGTCGATTTCGGCGGAACTTCCGTCAAATTCGGCGTGCTCTATCGCAGCAATATCATCGACCAGGCACCCCCGGTTTCCACTCCGGATTTCGACGGGCCGGACGCCTTGATCGAGGCGATGCTGCGGGTGATCGGGGATCTGCGCGAGCGCCATCCGCGGATCGAGGCGATCGGCGTGGGCGTCCCCGGTTTCGTTCATTTCGAGAAGGGCATCGTCCACAATCTCACCAACGTTCCCGGCTGGGTCTCGATCCCGCTGAAAAAGAAGCTCTCCGAAGCGACCGGCCTGCCCGTGGTGGTGGAAAACGACGCGAACTGCATGGCCTACGCCGAGTGGAAGCGCGGTGCCGGGCGCGGCCTCCAGCACCTGGTGGCCCTCACGCTCGGGACCGGCGTCGGCGGCGGCGTGGTCTGCAACGGCAAGATGGTCCGCGGCGCGCAATTCGGCGCGGGCGAGGTGGGCCAGATGTCGATCGATTGGCAGGGCCGCCGCGGGGCCTACGGGAACCTCGGCGCGCTGGAAGACTACGTGGGCAACAACGAGATCGCCGCGGACGCCCGCCAGACCTATCTGGACGCGGGAATCGAGCGTCATCTCCCGGAATGCTCTCCCGCCGCGCTCGCGAAGGCCGCCCTCGGCGGGGATGAAATCGCGCTCGGCATCTGGGACCAGGTGGCGGCCAAGCTGGCCACCGCGATCATGAACTGCTGCTGGCTGCTCAACCCGCAGGCCATCATCATCGGCGGCGGCGTGGCAAAGGCCGGAGACATCCTCTTCAGCCCGTTGACGGCGCACCTCTACGCCCAGCTTTCCGCCCCCTTCAAGGAGCACCTCATGATCCTGCCCGCACGTTTCGGCAACGAGGCCGGGATGGTCGGTGCAGCCGCCCTGGCCCTGGAGGAAGCCGGCGTGGTGCTCCAGCCCTGATCCGGCGGAGCGCGGCACAGGCCGGCCACCGCAGCATCCCTCCCGCCATGGAGATCCCCGCGAGGCGATCTTCACGGAGATGGATGCGGGA
>CBFGVD010000119.1:0-8487 GCA_965651965.1 uncultured Verrucomicrobiaceae bacterium
GAGATGCGCCTTAGTGACTGGAGTTCAGACGTGTGCTCTTCCGATCTGAATTTCCCTACACGGGGTCGGGCAAATTGTTGAAAATCAATCTGCCATGGCCTTCCTCCGCACGTAAATGCCCGTCCTAACGGCGCGAACTACGGCTTGAAAAAAGGGCCGGACTGATGGTTTCTAATGATCATGTATTTTTTCCGATCCGTGACCAAGGAGTTCGCCTCAAAGGCCTTGGCAGGGATGCTGGGGGTCTGCGCGATATCCGCCGCCGATTTGCCCGGACCCTCGCAGACCGCGGTGGATGCCGCCATCGCCGCGCCGCTCATCAGTTACAACCGGGATTTCTCGGGCGGTGCCCACACGAACGGGGCTTTCTTCGGCGGCGCCTCCATCGCCCTGGCGGTGGCCGCGCACGCGGGGAATACCTCCGCGGACGCGCGGCTGCTGGAGCAGATCCGCCACACCCTGACGCCGGGCAAGGAGCCCACCGCGAACGGCGGCTACCCCGCGCAGCACGAACGCCATGCCACCGGCATGTTCGTGATCGCGAAGCATACCCCGCGGATCTGGGACCGGCTCAGCGCCGCCGAGAAAGTACGGATCGACATGATCATGAAGGCGACCCTGGTGGCGAACGCCTTCACCACCAGCGACAACAACCCCCACGTAAAAGCCGATTCGCAGGAATACGCCCTGGACGGCGACAGCAACCTGAACCGCGATTGGAACCCCAATTACCGCGAGGGGATGATCGGCGGCGTGCTGACCGGCATGGCCTATTTCGGCAAGGATGAGGCCAAGGCGATCCTGGCCGGCTACGACCACGCTGCTTTCGTCGCCGAACTGGACGCGGCGGATCTTCCGAATATCCACGAGACCTTCAATTGGAAGGCCGCGAATCCATCTTCCAAGGCTCCCTCCGGCAGCACCATCGAGTCCGCGGTGGAGAACTACAAATACTACGGCAACTCGCTCGACAACTACCTGAAAATCTATGAGGCGCTCCTGAAGGACACCTACGGCCAGACGGTGAATGCCGGGCTGAACAACGGCGCGGGAATCGACGGCGCGGGCAAGATCGTCTCAGGCGCGGACACGCTGCCGAACAAGGGTGTCACCGGCATGCTCAAGGAATTCGACTCCTCCGATGCGAACGGCAAGCGCAGCTCCTTCATCTACGCCTTCGACGGCTACCGGCCGCACATGACCAACCAGCTCTCCCTGATCGTGGCGGGCTACTGGCAGCCGGGCACGAGCACCGCCGACCTGGCGGTGACGCGGATGAACGTGGGCAATACCGACCTGTGGTACAAGGCGGAGAAGGGCTACATCGGCTACGCGAAGGGCAAGGCGCAGGCGCTGGTGGACTACCCCTCCTACAGCGGAAGCCGCGGCTTCGCCTACAACCGGGCCCTGTGGGACGACGTGCTGCGCCCCTACCACGGCCTGCCGCCCGGGGGAGATCCGCCGCCGGAGCCGCCTGCGTTCGCACCCGGCACCCGCATTGAAATGCTTGCGGCGGCAAATGTCCGGGCCGCTGCTTCCGCGGGCTCGGCGCTCGTGGCCACCGTGGCGGACGGGGCCTACGGCTCGGTGATCGCCGGCCCGGTGGAGGCGGAGGGAATCGAGTGGTGGCAGGTCTTTTTCGACAACGGCGCGAGCGGCTGGATCGACAAGGAGGATTTCGCCGCGGCTCCGCCCTCCGAATACCTGGCCACTACAGGGGCGGGCTGGCAGAACAAGGCGATTTCCGCCCAGACGGGGACATTCACCCTTTCCTTCAACATGCGGCCGAGCGCCGTGAACATCGATGCCCTGACCGGAGTGTCCGCCTCCGCCGCCTCCGGTTTCGGCAGCGTGGCGGCGGTGGTTCGTTTCGGCCCCGCGGGAGCGGTGGATGCCCGCAACGGCGGGGCTTACCAAGCGGCGAACACGCTGAACTACCAGGCCGGGGTGGTGTACAAGGTGCGGATGACGGTGAACGTGGCGAACCGCACTTACACCGCTACCGTCACGCCGCCCGGAGGCGCTGCCGTGACCATCGCGGACAATTATGCCTTCCGCACCGAGCAAGCGGGCGTGACATCGCTCGCGAATATCGCCGCATACGCGCAGGTGGGATCGCACGTGACTTCCGCCATGACGCTGGAAGGAGCGGCCGTGCCGCCTTCCGCGCCGACGGGATTGCGGGTCCTGGAACGCGAAACCGAATGACTTGCCGCGCGGGATGCGTAGGATGCGGGCCATGCGCCGCCTGATCTGCACCCTCTTGCTCGCCGCCAGCTCCCTGCTCCCTGCCGCGCCGGACCCGGATCCGGTGCGGTTTGCGAAGGAAATCGAGGCCTTCGATGCCGCGGACAAGAAATCGCCGCCGGAAAAGGGCGGGATTGTCTTCACCGGCAGTTCCAGCATCCGCCTGCTGGAGATCCCGAAGTACTTTCCCGGGCTGAAAGCCCTGAACCGCGGCTTCGGCGGGGCCCATATTTCGGAAGTGAACCACTACTTGGAGCGTTGCCTGCTGCGCTACGAGCCTTCCCTGGTGGTCTTCTACTGCGGGACGAACGACCTCTGGGACAAGAAGTCCCCGGAGCAAGTGGAGGAAGATTTCACCGAGTTCCGCACCCGGCTCTTCGAGCGGGTGCCGGAGGCGCGGCTGATCGTGCTGGCGGTGCGCCCGAGCCCGGCCCGCATTTCCATCATCAAGACGGAGGCGGACATGAACGAGCGCTTCCGCAAGGCGGCGGAGGCGGACAAGCGGATCACTTATCTGGCCGGTTCCTGCGACCGTTTCCTTGATTCCGAAGGGAAACCGATCCCGGATCTCTACGTGGAGGACGGATTGCACATGAGCCCCAAGGGCTACGAGATCTGGAAGGAAATCCTGGGGCCGCACCTGAAGGTTCCCGCGGGAGAGTGAATTTTTTCGCGGGCCCGTGTCACGTTCTCCGGGGCTGTCTCGTCGTTGACGGTGCGCCGGTGGCGCAATGACGACATGCAACCCCGAATTGACTACTACAAAGCCGACCCCGCCTCGATCCAAGCCATGCTCGCCCTGGAGAAGCACGTCTCCGGGACCACGCTGGACCACGGGCTCCGGGAATTGATCAAGCTCCGCGCCTCACAGCTCAACGGCTGCGCCTTCTGCGTGGACATGCATTCGAAGGACCTGCGCAAGCACGGTGAAACGGAGCAGCGCCTGCACCTGCTCTGCGTCTGGCGGGAGTCCCCGCTTTTCACTGAGGCGGAGCGTGCCGCGCTCGCCTGGACGGAAGCGGTAACCCTGGTGGCGCAGGGCGGCGTGCCGGACGAGGTGCACGCGGAATTCGCCCGCCACTACACGGAGCAGGAGCAGGTGCAGATCACGCTCCTCATCGGGGCCATCAACATATGGAATCGGTTCGCAGTTTCCTTCCGGGCGGTGCACCCTGTGGCCGCCTGATGGACCGGACGACCGCCATTTTCGAAGAACACCGCTCCTTCCTCCGCTCGCTCGGCTACCGCATGCTCGGTACGCTGGCCGATGCGGAGGACATCGTGCAGGAAACCTGGCTGCGCTGGGCTGCCGTGCCGCATGCGGAGATCGATGCCCCGCGCTCCTTTCTTGCGAAAACGGCGACCCGCCTGTGCCTAGACCATTTGAAATCGGCCCGCGTGCAGCGGGAGATGTACGTGGGCGAATGGTTGCCGGAACCGGCGGCGGAGGAGGCGGACGTTTCGGCGGGGGAGGATGTTTCCTACGCGGTGATGATCGCGATGGAGCGCCTTTCCCCGCTGGAGCGCGCGGCTTTCCTTTTGCACGATGTTTTCGGCGAGTCCTTCGAGGAGATCGGGGATTTTCTGTCCCGGCCCCCGGCCACCTGCCGCCAGCTCGCGTCCCGCGCGCGGCGGCATCTGCAGGCTGGAGCCCCGCGGCACCCGGTGGACGCGGGGGAGGGTCGGCGGCTTGCCACGGCCTTCCTCCAGGCGGCCCGCAGCGGGGATCTGGCTGGATTGAAACGGCTGCTGCTGCCCGATGCGGTGCTGGTGAACGACGGCGGCGGCGTGGTGAAGGCCGCCCTGCGCCCGATCCTGGGGAGCGACCGCATCGCCCGCATGTTCGAGAGCCTGACCCGGCGGAAAGCGCCGCCGGAGGAGGTCCGGGAAGTGCGCTTCAACGGCTTGGAGGGACTCATGTACCTCAGCGGCGGTCAGGTGACGGACATCCTGCTGTTCCAGACGGAGGGCGGGAGGATCGCGCGGATGTACGGGATCCGGAATCCGCACAAGCTCCCGCGGGCGGCGGGCGGATAGGAAGTCCTCCGGCGGATTCACCGGCCGGATGGACCGGGGACGCTTGTGCGGAACCGGCATGTCGATTCCGGGGCGTGCGCGGGGTGGAGGATGACTTTTCCCGAAAGCGGCGTCGTGCCGCCGCAGTCCAAAGAAAAAGCCCCCCGCCGGTGCTCCGGCGGGGGGCTTGAAGTGCTCCGGCGTAGGCTTACTGGTTTCCTTGCAGGCGCACGAACATCTTGGTGTTTGCCGCGCGCGGGATGGAGACGGTCACGTCATCGTCGGCCGCGCCGTTTTCCACCACGGTCACGCTGCCTTCGCTGGCAGCCGGGATCGGGATGTCGTTCCACTCCACCAGGTCGTCGCTCCACTGCACGATCTGGGTGGTATCGCCCTCGGAATCGTCGCTCCGGGTGAAGCTGAATTCGACGGTCGCGGGAGTCACGGCCTGGGTCGGGGCGATGGCCTGGGAACCGGTACCCGGGTCTCCGCCGAGGATGTATTCCAGCAGGTTGGCAAAGCCATCCAGGTCGGGATCCGCTCCCGGCGAAGTATCGGAAAGACCGGGGAAGCCGCCGATCCACTCCGAGTAACCGGTCGCCTCTCCGAGCAGGATGAGCTTGTTCGCGTTGTCGTAAACCACGCTCAGGCCGGCCGGTACGCCGGTCACGGTGGCGAAGGAGCCCGTGCGGGTTCCCGTCCAACTGCCGATGACGTAGCTTTGCTCCGTCGCGGGGCTGAGCTGGGTGACATCGAGCGTGGCCCCGGTGAGGTCGATATCGCCGGTGATTTCCAGCAGGTCGCTCACGGCACCGTCGATCTCGCACGCATAGGTGCCCGTCAGGATCAGGCTGCCGGTGCGGAGCATGCCGGCGGAGGCGCCGGGAGCGAGGGTACCCTCCGCGGTGACGGCCCCGGAAGCGGTGCCTTCCCCGGTGAGGGTGGTTCCCGCGGCGATCGTCACCGGTCCGGTGCCCGTGGCGCTGCCGTCCAAGCCGTTCGATACGACCAGGACGCCTTCTTCCACGGTGGTACCCGCCGAGTAGCTGTTCGCGGCGGCGAGTTCGAGCGTGCCCGGGCCGGTTTTCACCAGCGCGCCGTTGTTGCCGTCGTGGTTTTCCAGCTCCGCGCTCACAATGAGGTCGCTGGCCGCGCTGCCGGTGGCATCCGCGATGGCAAAGGTGCGGCTGCCTTGAAGGGCGATGCCTTGGACGGTGGTGTCCAGAGTGCCCGTCTGGATCACCGAAGGGGCGCTGCCGCCGACGGTGACGGTGCCGTTGAGCTGGAAGGACTCGCCGTTATAGGCGGTTCCGCCGCTCGAGGAGTGGGTCAGGTCCACCGTGGCGCCGTTGAGCGTCACGTTGCCGAGGTGGGCGTGGCTGCCACCGGTGTTGGCGGCGCTGGTGCCGGTGACCACCCGCAGGGTGCCCCCCGCGTTGATCGTGACGCTGACCGGGTTTGCCGCATCGGGCAGAGCGTTCACGCCGCGGACCTCGAAGGTCGCGCCGTTGTTCACGGTGACCAGGTTGTTGTTGCCCTGGCGGTTGAAGTTCTGGCTGCCGTCCACGATCATGGTGCCGCCATCCACGGTGGTGCCCCCGGTATAGGGCATGGCCATGGAGACGGTGAGCGTGCCATCGCCCTGCTTCAGCAGGGAAGTCCCGCCGCCCACGCTTCCCGCACCGGTGAAGGCGTAGGGCACGGCAGCGCTGTTGTTCACCGTCACCGTGGCGGGGGTGAGCGCGTCGGTCACGGTCACCTCGGCGTTGGCGGCGCCGGCCGCGTCGGTGAAGACCACCTGGTCGCCCTGGTAGTAGGGGCTAGGGGAGGCGGCACCGTCCTCCCAGTTGGAGGTGGTGGCGATATCCCAGGTCAGGCCGCCGGTTCCGGTCCAGGTGATCGATTCGGAGCCGATGTCCAGTGTCAGCGCCGTGGCACCGACATTGAAGACGGCCTGCCGGAAATTGCCGGGGTTCGCCAGGGCGAAGTTCGCCGGCGTCGCGTTGGTGGAGCCGTAGTTCAGCAGGGTGATGGAACCGCCCGGGGTCACGCCGGCACCCGGCGTCAGAGCCACGGTGGTGGTCCCGTTGAAGGTCGCCGCACCGTTCACGTCGAGCACCCCCGGAAGGGCGAGATCCACGCCCAGATTGGTGGCTCCGGCGGCGAAGGTCACGGTGCCTCCGATGCTGCCGTTGCCGCGCAGGGTGGAACTTTCGTTCACCGTCACCGCGGTGGCGCCGAGGCTGCCGGTCAGGTTGATGCTGGCGTTGTTGAGCGTGGTGGTGCCGGTGTAGGTGTTCGTCCCGGAAAGGGTCAGGTTCGTGGCGGTGCCGGGGCCGCCCAGCTCCAGGTTTTGCGCACCCCCGGACTGGCCGATGTTGCCGGAGATCGTGGCGCTCGAGCCTTGGGTCGAGATCCGGGATGCACCGGCCAGGGTGATCGGACCGGAGATCGTGGAATTATTGGCCGCGCGGATCGCTCCGAAGGGGCCGTCGGTTTCCAGCCAGCCGTTGCCTGCGATGGTCATCGGGTTGGAAATCGTGCCTCCCGTGACCCAGAACTGCCCGTTGGTGCCGGTGGACAGGGCGGCGGTGCCGGTGTCGTTCGCGTTGTCGATGCCCACCCGGCAGTTGGTCGCCGTGATCGTGCCGCTGAATCCGCTATTGTTTCCGGAGATCGTGTAGCTCGATTGCAGGCTTGTTCCGGTCCCGTTGAATGCCACCGCGCCCTCGCCCGACAGCGCGTTCGCCACGGCGGCGAAAGGATTGTCGCTGCGGAAAAAAGTAAGTGTGCCGCCCGCCTGGATTTCCACCGGACCGGCACCCAGCGTTCCCGTGGTGCCGCCGTTGCCGACCTGAAGGTTTCCGGCGGAGATGACGCCTCCGCCCGCGATATTGCTGGCCCCGGTCAGGATCACGGTGCCCGCCGTGCTCTTGGCGAAAGTCCCCGGACCGGTGAGCGCGCCGGAGACGGTTCCCGCGCGCAGGTCCGAACTGCCCGCCACCGGCAGGGTGCCGTTCGAAAGCGTGCCTCCCGTGAGCGTGAAATTGGTTTGGGAGGGGAGGGTTTTCCCGCCGAGGTTCAAGGTGCCGCCGGCGACGGAAACCTCTCCGGACATGCCGTAGATCAGGTTCCCGCCGAGGATGAATTCCGCGGTGCCGGTTTTCACGAGCGAGCCTACCCCGACCAGCGTGCCGCCGCCCGCGGTGGCCGCATTCAGCGTGTAGTTGCCGTTGGAGTTGGCCGCCGTCACCAGGGAGGGTGCCACCGCCCCCGCGACGTTGACCGTCTTGGCGGAGCCGGGAGCGAGGCTGTCGTCGAAGGTCACGGCATCATAGGCCATGAAGACGTCGTTCGAGCCGCCGTTATCGAAGTTGGCGGAGGCATTGAGATCCCAGGTGCCGTTGGCGGCGGCGTTGTTCCAGACCAGGTCCGCCCCGGTGCCGGTAAGGGTGAGCTGGAGCTTGTTGCCGTTCACCGCCACGGAGCCCGTGGCCCGGGAAATGCCGAAGGAATCGCTGAAGGAGACGGCGGGGATGCCGCTGCCCGTGATGCTCCCGGCGGTGATGAGGTCAAAAGTGCCGCCGGCCACGCCCGCGCCCAGCAGGGGAGCGACCGTGATGGTGCCGCCGGCAAGATCGAGCGCGCCGGTCACGGTCGTCGTCGTGCCCGCTGCGGCGACGAGACCCAGGACCGAATCTTCCGCAGCGGAGAGAGAGGCCAGGGTTTTGCCGCCGGTTTCGGTGCGGAAAGTCGCGCCCCCGGCCACCGTCACGGGGGAGGTGGCCAGCGTGCCGGCAGGACCCAGCGCCAGCGTGCCTTCGTTCACGGCGGTGACCCCGGTATAGGTGTTCCCCGCCCCGTTGATCAACATCGTCCCGGGACCCTCTTTGGTGAATCCGACCCCGTCGCCGCCGGAGCCGATGGTGACGTTCGCGTTCAAGGCGAGGTCATAGACGGCATCGCCGTCCGCCACGGTGGTCACCACGGTATTGTCGGTGTTGCCATTCCGCATCCACACGCTGCCATTGATGGCGGAGGCATTGACGGAGGCTGCGGTATTCACGGAAGTGCCGCCGCCGAAGGAGAAGCGTCCCGCGCCGGTGGTTTGCAGGGTGCCGCCGGTCATGTTGTAGCTCACGCCCCAGCCGTTGTCCCCGTCCGCGGTGTGGTTCACCGTCGCGCCGTTGATATTGAAGGCTCCGACAACCTCGAACGCCAAAT
>CBFGVD010000120.1:0-8471 GCA_965651965.1 uncultured Verrucomicrobiaceae bacterium
TCCCCCGCCGAAGCCCGCGCCATCGCGAAGGAGGCCTATATCTACGGCTTCCCGCTGGTGGATAGCTACCGCATCCAGTATTCCTATTTCGCCGACAGAAGCAGTCCGGAATACAAGGGTGACTGGAATATCATTCACCACACGCCGCGGGTTTACACGCCGGAGGATAAAGCGATCCAGACTCCGAACTCCGACACGCCCTATTCGTGGCTCGGCGCGGATTTGCGGGCGGAGCCCTTGGTCGTCACGGTGCCGGAGGTGCCGGCGCACCGGTATTACTCGGCTCAGTTGGTCGATCAATACACGTTCAATTTCGCCTACATCGGCAGCCGCTCGACCGGAAACGAAGCGGGCAGCTTCCTGATCGCCGGACCGGATTGGAAAGGCGGGAAGCCCGCGGGAGTGAAGGACGTGATCCGCTGTGAAACCCGGTTCGCCTTCGTGCTGTTCCGCACCCAGCTCTTCAATCCGGAAGACATCGGGGAGGTGAAAAAAGTGCAGGCCGGCTACGCGGCACAAACGCTCTCGAAATTTCTAGGAAAGCCAGCGCCGGCAGCCGTTCCCGCGGTTAATTTCATCAAACCGCTGAATGCCGAAGAACAACGGACCTCGCCGGAGTTTTTCAAGGAACTCAATTTCATCCTGCAATTCTGCCCTCCCAATCCCGTGGAGAAGGACAAACTCGCGCGCTTCGCGAAACTGGGCATCGGGAGCGAAGGGAAGTTCGATCCGTCCACGCTTTCTCCCGGGCTTCTTCAAGCCGTGAAGGACGGCATGGCCGATGCGTGGAAGGAATTCTCCGAGTTCAAGAAGACCCAGCTCGACACGGGCAAACTCTCCAGCGCGGACGGCTTCGGCACCCGTGAATTTCTCGATGGAAACTACATCGCCCGCATGTCCTCCGCCGTGCTCGGCATCTATGGCAACAGCAAGGAGGAAGCACTCTATCCGGCCCAATTCGTGGATGCCGGCGGGGAGAAACTGGACGGCAACTACCGCTATACCATGCGCTTTGCGGCGGGGCGGCTGCCTCCGGTCAGGTCCTTCTGGTCGCTGACCCTTTACGAACTGCCCTCTAGTTTGCTCTACGCCAATCCGATCAAACGCTATCTGATCAATTCGCCGATGGCGGATCGCCTGAAGAAGGACGCCGATGGCGGGGTGACCCTTTACATCCAGCATGAATCGCCCGGCAAGGATCTGGAGTCGAACTGGCTCCCTGCCCCGAAGGGGCCTTTCTGGACCATCATTCGCCTCTATTGGCCGGAGCCGGAAGCGCTTGACGGCACATGGAAGGCCCCCGCTTTGGAAAAAGCCGAATAACCGGACCTCCCGAATCCCATGAAAGCAACCCGATTCCTTCCCATCATGGCCGCAGCGATTCTCCCCGGCGGCGGCCTTTTGTCCGCCCAGGAGAAAAGTGTCCCCGTGACCGTGGAAAATTTCAATCGCGCCGAATCGGACCTGTATTTTTCAGGCACCGTCAAGATCGGAGGCTTCGGGAAATTCACCCACTACCGCGAACCCACCCCTCTGGACGGCCAGACGGTCATCCGCATGAATCGCGACACGCTCTATTCCGCGGGCGTGTTCGATCTGGACGCCGGGCCGGTCACGCTCACCGTCCCGGACGCGGGCAAGCGCTTCCTCTCGGTCCAGATCATCAACGAAGACCACTACACCCTCGATGTCATCTACGAGCCGGGAGAATATACCTTCACCCGCGACAAGGCGGGCACCCGCTATTTCATCGCCGCCGTGCGCATCCTCATCGATCCCGGCAAGGAGGGCGACATGGAGGAAGTCCATGCCTTGCAGGACGGTTTGAAAGCCGATCAACCCGGCGGCCCGGGCAAGTTCGAGGTTCCGAACTGGGATCAGGCCAGCCAGAAGAAGGTGCGCGACGCCCTGCTGGTGCTCGGCTCGACCTTGCCCGATACCAACCGTGCCTTCGGCAGCAAGGATAGCGTCGATCCCGTGCGCTTCCTCATCGGCTCGGCGCTCGGCTGGGGCGGCAACCCCGAGAAGGAAGCGTTTTACATCAACGTCACGCCCGCGAGGAACGACGGGGAAACCGTGCACCGTCTCACGGTGAAGGAAGTGCCCGTGGACGGCTTTTGGTCGATCAGCGTTTACAACGCGGAAGGCTTTTTCCAGAAGAACGATCAGGACGCCTACACCGTGAACAACCTCACGGCGAAGAAGAGCGACGACGGCTCCATCATGGTGCAATTCGGCGGAGAACCCGGTTCCGCACCCAACATCCTGCCTGTTGTTCCCGGTTGGAATTACATGGTGCGCCTCTACCGCCCGCATGAGGAAATCCTCGAAGGAACCTGGAAATTTCCCGAAGCCGTGCCGGTGAGATAAGCGCCGTGAAGCGCGCTTTCTACGCGGTTGTCCTCCCTCCGCCGGGTTCCCCGGCTATTTCCGGGGGGGCGGAACTCCGGGCCCGTGCTTTCCACCCGGGCTATTGCAATCGGGCCGGATCCGGCGAGCATGGCCGCGCCGCCCGGCCACCCGCATGAATCCCTATCCGTTGAAAGGACTGCCGCAGCAGAAGCAACTCTGGAGCTGGATCTCCTACGATGTGGCGAACCAGTCCTTCACCCTGATCGTGAACACGATGCTGTTCTCGATCTTCTTCACGAAGCTGATCGTGACCGATCCCGGGATGGAGAACCGCTGGTGGTCCATCGCCTTCGGCGGCAGCATGCTCCTGGCCGCCCTGGCCTCCCCGCTCATCGGTGCCGTGGCGGATGAGCGCGCCTGCAAGAAAGCCGGGCTGATTTCCACCGGCCTGCTCTGCAGCCTCTGCACCTGCGGGCTCGCGCTGCTCCAGCCCGGCCAGGTGTGGCTGGCCCTGCTGCTCTACATCCCGGCGAATTTCGCCTTCGCCATCGGGGAGAATTTCCTGGCGAGCTTCCTGCCCACCCTCGCGCGGCAGCACGAGGTGGGGAAGGTCAGCGGCTTCTCCTGGGGCCTGGCCTATCTGGCCGCGCTCCTGCTGCTGGCCGTCACCGCCGGGAGCATGCAGCTCTTCGGCCTCATGGAAGTGGCCCAGTGGCGGCCCTTCTTCGTCATGGCCGGGCTCTGGTTCCTCGCCTTCACCGTTCCCACCATGCTCGGCCTGCGGGAGCCCGCCGTGCCCCGCACCGTCCACCCGGGCAGGAATCTCCTCGCCGCCGGGTATGTCCGCCTGGGGGAAACCTTCCGCCACCTCCGCGGCTACCGCGATCTGGCCGTCCTCATGGGCGCGTCCTTCTTCTTCGGCACCGGCACCAGCGTGATCGTCTCCTTCGCCAGCAAGCTCGCCATGGAATACGGCTTCAAGCAGGTGCAGATGGTCATCTTCATGGCCGTCATCACCGTTTCCGGCATCATCGGCACGCTCATGCCGATGCTCTTCCAGGACCGCCTGGGACACCGCAAGACCTCCGCGCTGCTCGCGCTGGTGTGGATCGCCGCCTCGCTCGGCTTCGCGTACTACGCCCGCCTGCACGGCATCTTCGTCGCGGGCGGGGGAGATCCGGAGGGCTTCGTGAAATGGCCCCTGTGGGTGATCGGGAATCTCCTCGGCTTCGGCCTCGGCTCCCTCGGCTCCGCGAACCGCGCCTTCGTCGGCTACCTGGCCCCGCCGGAGAAATCCGCGGAGATGTTCGGCATCTGGGGCCTCATGATCAAGGTGGCCGCGGTGATGACCTTCCCCTTCGCCTGGATGAAGGACAGCGCCGGCAGCACGCAGGCCCTGCTGCTGCTCGGCGCCTTCATCGCCATCGGCCTCGTCCTCACGCTTTTCATCGATGAAAAGCGGGGCCACGCCGCGGCGCGGTGCGGCCCGCCCTGAGCGGCAGGGGAGAGGGGAAGAAGGGGAAGCCCG
Organism: uncultured Verrucomicrobiaceae bacterium; assembly: GCA_965651965.1. Lineage (GTDB taxonomy): Bacteria > Verrucomicrobiota > Verrucomicrobiia > Verrucomicrobiales > Akkermansiaceae > Haloferula. Next base: position 3,881 of record CBFGVD010000120.1, read on the forward strand.
CGGGCTCAGCATGCCTTCCGGCGGCGGCGCAGCAGGAAGGGCAGCCCGCAGGCGGAGAGCAGCAGCGCGGAAGGCTCCGGCACGATCTGCAGATTGTCCGCGAAGCTCACCGTCTGCGTGTCCCGCAGGTCCGCGTAGAAGCCGATGGCCGTGCCCACGGAGGAAGAGGCGAAGGTGAAGGCATTCCCCGCCGCCCCGCCGTTCAGGTCCAGCGTGACCTCGGTGTCGGAGGTCGTGATGTAGCCGACCTCGAAGGAATTCGTCGCCGTCCGCGTGATGAAGAGCTGCGCGACCAGGCTTTCCGCCGTGCCGGAATTGAAACTCGTGACCGGGCTGGCGTTGTCCGCATAGCCCGCGCGCACCGAGTCCTGCCCCGGCCGCACGGTGATGAAGAGGAAGCTGTTCGAGCTGCGCGTGTCCCCGGATGCGCCGGAGGCCACGCCGGCAGGCGCGGCCGTGGTGGCGATCGCCAGGCCGAAGTCGTTCACGATTCCCGCGGTGCCCAGCGTGCTGCCGATCGTGGTATCCAGCAGCAGCGTCTCCCCTACGGACAGGCTGCTGTCGCTGCGGAGCAGCAGGACCTGCTCCGGCACGTTCGTCACGCTCGCCGCGGAGACGGAGAGGAACCCGCCGGAAGCGGAAAAGGAAATGTTCGACGCCGTGTTGCTATCCAGCACGCGGGTGAGCGTGTATTCGGAGAGGTTTTCGTCGTTGAAATCGTCCACCACCGCGGCGCCCGCGGAGCAGATCAGCAGGGGAGCGGCCAGGGCGGCGGCCGGGAGACGGCACGGGGAGGTCATGATCGGAGGTAGTGGGTTTGTCGTTGGTTGATCCCCGCGCGGAACACGCGGCGAATGGACAGCATAAGCCACCGCTTCCGCCCCTTCCTCAATCCCAATCCCCCTTTCTCCCACGCAATGGGGAAGGGGAGCGCGGGATGGAGGTAAGGTCGGACGTCCCGGCCGACCGCGGACCTTTTCTTGCGGCGGGCCCTACCCTTGCATCGCGGACACGCGGGACGCGTGTCCCTACCTGAGGTAGGGTCGGTCCACCCGGCCGACCGCAGACCTTTTTCTTGCGGCGGGCCCTACCCTTGCATCGCGGACACGCGGGACGCGTGTCCCTACCATCGGAAAGATGCCCCCGCCGAACCGCGCGGCTACTTCTTCATCCGGATCGTCCAGCGCCCCGGCCGCAGCCCGCGCACCTCCTTCCCCCCTTCCGTCCGCAGCACCCGGGCCTCCGCCGGACCCGCGACCTCAGCCTCGCCGGGGAAGGGCAGATGAAATTCCGCCGCGGTCCCGGCGGGCACGCTCACCGCCGCGCTCCAGCCGCCCGCATCCTTCCCGCGGATCTCCAGCAGCACCGGCCCCGCGGGCGTCGGCACCTTGATCTTCGCCCGCTCCAGCGCGGCCGTCTGCGGCTTGATGCGGAAGCGCTTGAAGCCCGGCTCCAGCGGCTCGATCCCCATCAGCTTGCGCGCGATGATGTTCGAAGGCGCGGCCCCCCAGGCGTGGTTCCAGTCCAGGTTCGGCTTCAGCGAGGGGTCCCACGCTTCCAGCGTGATCGTGGAGCCCGTCTTCTCGCTCATGTTCAGCCAGGAGCGCGTCTCGCGGGAAGTCAGCAGGGACAGCGCGTGTTCCGCCTCCCCGGCATCGTAGAGCCCCTCCAGCAGGAATTGCGCGCCGTACACGCTGCACGCCATCCGCCGCGGTTTCAGGAACCCGGCCACCCGCGCCACCCGGTCCTCCGGCACCAGGCCCAGCGCCAGCGGGAAGAAATTCGCGTGCGCGGAGGCATGGCTGCTGCCCGCGCCATCCACGTAGCAGCCGCGGGCCTCATCCCACAGCACGGCATTCACCGCCTTCTTCGTCGCCTCCGCCATGGCGGCGAATTCCGCGGCATCCGCGCTCTTGCCCAGATGCGCGGCCATCTTCTCCAGCAGCACCAGCGCCCGGTAGTGGAAGGCCGTCGTCACCGTCTTCACCTCCGGCGCCATGTCGTAGCCGTCACGCTCGCCCGCGGGCCAATCGACGATGTCGGTGATGTCCCCCTTGTTCCAGCCGCGGAAAAGCCCCTCCGGCGTGCGCCGCTCCGCCATCGCCCGCCCCTTCAGCACCGCGTAGTGCCCGCGCAGCGAGCGGTCGTCCCCGGACCACAGGAAATCGTGCCAGGCCAGGATCACCGATTGCAGCCGCCACTCCGTCGGCCAGGTGGGGTGCTCCAGCAGATACTCGTGCGAGAGCCGGGCGATGTCGTAGCGGGCATCCACGCAATAGTGGGAGAGCTGGTTGATCAGCACGTCCGCCTCGTACGGCTTCCGCTCCCGGTCCCCGTCCACATAGAGGCCCATGAAGGTGGTCGCCTTGATGCTGTGCTTGCAGAGCTTCCACACCGCATCCAGCTCCGCGCTGGAGCTCTCGAAAGCCGAGGCCCCCTCGTCGAAGGGCACCGCCCAGGAGACCCTGCCGATCTCCTTCACCGGGAAATCCGGCGGCAGCCCCTCCACCTCCGCGTAACGGAAGGGCATCACCTCCCGCCCCTTCATCTCCTTCGGCAGGCTCAGGAAGCCCTCCTTCATCCAGCCCGGCGGCTGCCACTCCAGCCGCGGGGAAACGGGCAGCCGCGGGTGCAGGGAAAGGCGGTCGCTGCGGTAGCGCACCGTGCCGCCCGGATTCCGGTTCACCGTGGCGGGCGCGGCAAGCGCCTCCCCCAGATGGACCGTGACCTTGCCCCGGCCCGCGTGGCCGCCCAGCTCCAGGTTCCCGAAGGCCGCCGTGCCGAAATCGAGGAACCAATGCCCTTCGGCCTTCTTCTCCACCTTCACCGGGGACTCCCGGCTCGGTTCCACCGGGCTGCGGTCCGCGGCGTGGAACGCGGTCCAGGGCAAGAGGAGCAGGCAGGGCAAAAGCAAACGCATGGTTCGGGAGTTGGAACGGGTTTCCGGAGTCCGGCAGCGGCAAAGCGCGGCATCGGGCGGGTTTCCTGAGAGTGCAGGCCGCTTCCATCCAATCACTCCCGCGCCGCCCCGTCCGGTTCTTTCCTCCCGCCCCCCACGAAGAGGGGAGGGCAAAAACAGTCCGCCCGGTCTCCGCGCGGGCGAAGCCGCCGCCCCCGTTCGCGTTCCGCCGGTCCCGGACCCTCTGCTCCTCCGAAAATTCAGCTTCCCGAAAACCCTCAGCCAAGGTAAACCGCCGCTCCCGGCGCGGTGAATCCGCCCGGGAGCCCATCCACGGTGCCGCCGGCTTAGCTCAGTTGGTAGAGCAGTTGATTTGTAATCATCAGGTCACCAGTTCGAGTCTGGTAGCCGGCTCCATGGTGGCTCAGCGGTTACACAAAAAGCATCCAACCCCGCGATTGTAAGCGATTATTCTGAGGCAAATCTATTTTTGGTTTATTCGCTTAACTTTTGATGGGCTTTTTCGAGTTCAGGGAGGGCTTGGCTAATGGTCGAAATCGCGCTTTGCTGAAGGATCTATCTTCTTCAGAAATCGGTGAAGCTCCATTCCGAGGCTATGAGGTAATAAGGTTGTCGGTGCGTCAAAAGCCTCGGTAAGAAAGTGATGGAAGTCGCGAAGATAGCGGAACATTTCCTCGTAAAAGTGATGGCTCGCGGCCATTGTCGGCAAGTAGGATGCATCCGCATGCGCCAAGTCCTTATTACGTAATTGGCGAAGACGTTCTAGGTCGGCAGCGTGAAGTGTGACGAATGACTCGTGCGCCGAGTGAGCAATTTCAGCGGACGTAATACCTGCGCAAGAAAGGTTCCAGTCCTCTGCGAAACGGGTCGCAATGCTGATTTTCCGCGGCTCCCCAGGGTCTAGGGAGGGATCAGCGAGAAGAGAGCAAATTCCCGGTACAGAATGTAACGAATGCTGCGTCGGCCGGTCGAAAGCCTTCCGGATTCCAATAACGATCATACGGAGGGAATTGGCTTGGGCGTGGCCAAGAAACTGAGCGGGCAAGTCTGATTTTTTGAGAATATCGACATTTAATCCTATAATTCGATGTATGTCGATATCGTTGCGCAAGCGCGCGACAATTGCAATAAGGCGACGTGCAGCTTGCACTAGTTCTGGGGTCATCACGAATCTTGACTGATCGATTAAAAAGAAGGCGGCGCTGTTCGTCTAGCCTCGCTTGATCGGCTGCGTTGTCACGGTAGCGGAGACGATCTCGACTCAGAATGGCGAGTTGGAACAAGCAATGGGACCGGAGCTTAGTAAATTCCCAGCTTGCCACAATCACGACATTCGCACCGCCGCGGCCCGCTTGATCCGCTTCGCCCGCCAGAGGAGCGCCCCGGCCCACGCGGAGACCGCGCCCAGCAGCAGCAGCCAGTGGGGCAGCAGCCAGTGGGGCAGCAGCCAGTGGGGCAGCATCGCGCCCCAGTTGCCCGGGTGGCCCTCCCAGCCGGATTCCAGGAGTGACCGGACATCCTCCGGCGTGGTATCGCCGCGGCTCGTGCGCTTCCCGCCCCGCAGGAAGAAAGGCGCGGGCGCGATCGCGAAAATGCTGGAATACTTGTCCCGCTCAAAGCCGCCGTCCACCGGGTAGGAGAGATGGCCGAGGCCGAGATACGAGTCCGTCT
>CBFGVD010000121.1:0-8454 GCA_965651965.1 uncultured Verrucomicrobiaceae bacterium
AGGATGATGCCGAGTGTGCGGGTCTTCATGTTGTGTTCGGTGGCTAGGAAAGAACCACTGATGGACACCGATGAACACGGATACGGGGGATGAGATCACAGGCACCTCCCCTGTTTTTCCTCCGTGTCCATTCGCGTAGATCCGTGGTTCGATTTGTTTTCAAAGGCTCGCGCAGCTCGCGATGATCTTCTCCAGAAACTCGTGCTGGTTCTCCGACCAGTATTTGCGGGAAAAAATCTCCACCTCGGTGAGTCCGCCGAATCCGGCGGCATGTACCATCTTCGCGATGCGCGCGGAGGCATTCACGCCCTCTCCCGGCAGGCCGCGGTCGAGCAGGACATGGTCGAAGTCCGGTTTGAACTCGCAGACGTGGAAGGCGAAGAGCCGCTGTGCGGCGGCGCATTCCTGAATCCGGGCTTCCAGCCCGCTCTCCCACCAGACGTGGAACACATCCACCGCCACGCCGACCAAGGGATGGTCGAGCGACGCCGCCAACTCGTTCGCGTCCTTCATGGAAGCGACCGCGGAGCGATCCCCTGCGTACATCGGGTGCAGCGGCTCGATGGCGAGCTTGATCCCCGCGCTCTCCGCCTGCGGCAGCAGGGCCGCAATGCCGTCCCGGATCTGATCGAGATTTTCCTCCGGCGTTTGACCCGGGGTGGCACCGCAGACCAGCACGATCATCGGCAGTCCCAAGGCCTCCGCCTCGCGGATCGCTTCCCGGTTCGATTCAATGGCCGCTTCACGCGAGGGAAGGTCCTTGCCGGTGAAAAATCCCCCGCGCACCAGGCTGACCGGCTGCAGGCCGGTGTCGTCCAAGTGCTTCTTCACCGCCCTCAAATCCTGTCCGGCGACGGTTTCCCGCCAGATGGAAACGCCCCCGATGCCGCGGCGCGCGTAATTCTCCAGGCACTCGTGGATCGACCACGGCTTGTTCGTGAAGGTGTGGATGGCGAGGCGTTCCGGGCTCATGGAGTGGATTCTCCGGGGATCAGACGGCCGGCCACCCGCAAAAGGGCGGCAGGGCCTTCGTTCTCGATGATTTCCGCCTGCAGGCGCGTGGCGGCGTAGCGGGCCAGCTCCTCCACCGGCAGGCTTACGGTCGTCAGCAGCGGGCGGGAAAGCCGGCGTACCGGCGAGTCGTCGAAACCCGTGACCGCCATCTGGTCCGGCACGCGGATGCCCAGGCGGTCCAATTCGCTCAGGACGACGGTTCCGACGATGTCGTTCACGCAAATCAGCGCGTTCGCGCCCCGGGCCGCGGCGGCCACTCCCGCGCTCTGGATCGAAGAAATATCGGGGAAAACCACCGAGTCGCGCTCCCGCTCGAAGGAAATGCCCCGGCGCTGGCAAGCCTGCTCGAAACCGTCCAAACGCTCCTCATGGACCTGGCCCAGCCCCTCGATGGAGACGAAGCGCGGCCGGATCCCCGACATCCGCCCGCGGAGGTGGTCCACCAGATCCAGCATTCCCGCCGCATGGTCGGATCCCACGCAGGGCAGGCCGGGAATGGAGCGGTTCAGTACCACGAAGGGTGTTCCGTGCTCCCGCAGGCTCTTCAGGGCCTGCTGGCCGGGACGCTGGAAGGCGAAGACGAAAGCGTCGATATCGCCGCCTTTCTTATGCGGGTAGGGCTCGAATTCGGGGGAATTCACCTCGCATAGGAGGTTCAGCCCGCAGAGCGTGAATCCCCGCCGCAGTCCCTCGATCAACGCGGCGAAGTCGTAGAAAAGCGCGCGCTCCGGCTCCGCATGGCGCGGCAGCACCAGCTTCACGCTCAGGATCGCCCGGCCGCGGTGGCGGCGGATCACCCGTTTTTCATAACCCAGCCGCTCCGCCGCGATCGCCACGCGCTCGCGCACCTCCCCGCTCACCAGCCGCGAGCCGTTCAGGGCACGGGACACGGTGGCGGAGGAAATGCCCAGCTCGCGGGCGATGTCGTCGATGGTCGGCATGGCGGGTTTCAAATCTCGTACCCGAGCCGCTTCGCGCAATCCTCCATGATTCCCGCCTCCCACTCCGGGCGGCGCGGGCACAGCTCGTGCGGCCCGGAAGTCGGGATGCGGCCGAGAAGGTGCTGGAAGACCGCGCAGCTATGCTTGTAGGCGGGGACGGGGGCGCGGAAGCCGACATTGCCGAGATATTGGAGGGCATCGGTGAGCTCCGCGTACCGTTCATCGCCTTCCAGCCAGTATTTGTCCCGCAGGGCGAATTTCTCCGGACAGAAGGCGGCGAGGCCGAGCAGGTAGTCGGACCCGTACTCGGTCATGTCGATTCCCAGGTCGTTGCCGGTGAAGATCATGAATTCCGGCCGCGTTTCGTCCCGGATCTCCAGCCGGCGCAGTTCCTTGCCGCGATCCAGGGAGGAATGTTTGATCCCTTTCAGGGCGGGAATCGTCATCAGCCCGCGGATGGTTTCCTCGTCGTAGATCATCCCGTTCGGCGCGAACATCTTTCCCAGTTCGAAGCCGAAGACGGATTCGTGGCCCTCGCAAACCTTTGCATACAGATCGATGATCTGAGCCGGGGACCATTCGTGGAAACGGGTGGTCTGGAAAAGGATCGGCGTGCCGCCATGGGAAACGATCTCGTCCATCTGCCTGCGGTAAAGGTCCACCAGATCCCCCGCGAGCCCTTCCACGAAGACCCCTGCCACGAAGTCGCGGCGACCCGCGATGACCTCCTTCGTCAGCCCCAGGATCCGGGTCCGCTCGTCCGCGGTCAGGTAGTTCGCATAGCCGGTGTCCATGTTCACCGCACAGCCCAGGCCCGCATCCGTGGTCCGGGCCACCGCCGCCTGGAAAGCCTCCGCGGCAATCGAGCCATCCGCCTCGAAAGGCAAAAGACAGGCGGCATATCCGGTGATCTTGCGGCGGAAACGCTTGGCGGCGTGGCGGGTTTCGAGCGACATGACGCGTGTTTATTTGCATGCAAATTTTCCAACTGCAAGCATTTCCCTACCTACCCTTCCGAGTCATTGCGTCATGCCTGCCGCTGCCCTTTCCTCTGCAGCCATGCGCTACGCCATCTGCAACGAGACCTTCGGCACGATCCCCCTGGCGGAAGCCGCCCGGATCGCGGCTGAAATCGGCTACACCGGCCTGGAGATCGCCCCTTTCACCCTGGCGGAAGACATTTCCACCCTCTCCCCTGCCGATGCGGAAATCCTGGGCCGCCAGGTAAGTGATGCCGGGATCGAAGTCGTCGGCCTCCACTGGCTGCTGGCGAAAACCACGGGGTTTCACCTGACCAGCCCGGACAACGCGGTGAGGCGGGCTACCGCGGAGCGCGCCAAGCATCTGGCCGACCTTTGCCATGCGATGGGCGGCACGGTGATGGTATGGGGCAGCCCGATGCAGCGTTCGCTGGAGCCCGGCTGGGCTTATGAGGATGCCTTTTCCCGCGCAGCGGAGATCCTGCACGCCGCCGCGGAGCACTGCGGCCCCCTGGGGGTGACCATCGCGATGGAACCGCTCGGCCGCGTGGAGACGAATTTCCTCACCTCCGCCGCGGAGACCATCCGCCTCTGCCAGGTGGTGGATCACCCCGCATGCAAGCTCCACCTGGACGTGAAGGCGATGAGCTACGAGGACAAGCCCATCGGACAGGTGATCCGGGAAAGCAAGGATTGGACGGTCCACTTCCATGCCAACGATCCGAACCTCCGCGGCCCGGGCATGGGAGAAGTGGAATATGGCCCCATCGTCGGAGCCCTGCGCGAAACGGGCTACGCGGGCTGGATCTCCGTGGAGGTTTTCGATTACAACCCGAGCCCGCTCGCCATCGCCACGGAAAGCCTTGCGAACCTCCGCCGCTTCTTCGGGGAAGCCTGATCAGTCTTCCGGCAGCGGCTGATCCTTCGTCTCGGGAAGGAACGGAAGCACGATGATCCCGAGCACGAAAATCAGGCACATCCAGGAAGCAGCGTCGCGGAAGGCATCGATTTTTGCCGCGGATTTGAGCGCCGCGAGGGCCGTCTCGCTGATCCCGGGGGCGGCATCCGCCACGGCGGTCTCCTGCGCTTGCTTGCCGAACTTGGCCGCCAGCGCTCCGAGGGTAAAGGGCCCGAAGGCGGCAAGATAGCGCCCCACATTGTAACAGAACGAGACCCCGGTGGCGCGCAAGCGGGTGGGGAAAAGCTCCGGCAGGTAGATCGAGAAGCCCGCGAACACGGAAAGGTGGAAGAAGCCCATCAGCGGGGCCATCCACAGGATGTCCCAGCGTCCGTTCAACTTCCCGATCATCTGGAAGACGAAGATCGTGACCAGGAGGGATCCCAGGAAGAACATGGCAAAGGCTTTCTTGCGCCCCATGGAGACCGCGATGCGGGTGAAGATCAACATGCCCGCAAAGGCCCCCACATTGAAAGCCAGCAAGTTGATCGACATCCAAAGCTGCTTGCCCTTGTTGACCGCATCCGGTGCCGCTCCCGCTTGGGCGAAGTTGTAGGCCACGATATCGCCGACCAGATCGGAGGAGAAAACCCCGATGCCCCACAAGCCGATCACCCCCGCGCAGGACAGCACCATCCCGAGCAGCGCGTGCTTGCGCCAGGTCCCGTGACCGAACAAATCCCGATAGGAACCGGAGCGCTTGCCCTGGGCCACCGCCCTGTCGCGGGATTCCCGCCAGGAATCCGGCTCCTTCATGCGGAGTTGGATGGTCGCCACCAGGAAGGCCGGCAGGGCGCCGATGACGAACAACCACTTCCAATAGGTTTCCTTTTCCCCGATGGCCGTGAGCGCGATCATGAGGCCGATCACCCCCGCGGCGACATTGCCGACGGCTGAGAAAGACTGAAGCACTCCCAAGGCCCTCGGCCGGATATGGCCGGGCACCGTGTCCGCCACCAGCGCGACCGCAAGGCCGAAGACGCCGCCGACGCCGAGACCGGTAATGAAGCGGTACACCGCGAAATCCGTGAAACTCACCGACAAGGCGGAAAGCCCCGTGGCAATCGAATAAAGCAGCACCGTGACGGAAAGCATCCGGGCCCGCCCGAAGCGGTCGCCCAGAGAGCCGAAGATCATGCCACCGGTGGCCCACCCGATCACGAAAATCGAAGTCGCCAAGGCACCCGCGGCAATCGGGATCGAGCCGAACAGATCGATGGTCTGCTGGTCGCCCAACAGGTAATCCATCGCGGGGCTGCGCGCCAGATTGAAGAGCTGCTGGTCCAGGCAGTCGAACAACCACGCCAAGGTCGCCACGACGAACACCAGACGCTGGTAAGGAACAAGCTGGGACCACCAGCGGTTGGCGGATGGAGCGGGGTTGTCGGACAAATTGGCCATCGAGGTAATGTTTCTTGAGTTTCCCGACTCCAGAGTGCCCGGCGGTTTCCGGCAAGCCTGAAAGCTCTGATAGATTTCGTGATTTCGCGCGGGAGCCGCAACCACGGGCTTTCTCGGTCTTCCAACCTCCGCCCGCATCTTGTCATACAACAAAAGGCTTGGCAAAAAGGCCGCTTGCCGCCTCTTTCATTGGCCATCCGGTCCATAGCTTGCACTGGCTTCCCACCATTGCCTATGACTCTTACGGCATAGCCGTGGTATCGGCCGGAACCGCGCCAGCTTCATCCATCCGCTCTCCAAACCCGCTCCACCACACCACAGCCATGAAATTCGGAATCATCGGTGCCGGCATGATCGGCCACTTCCACGCCAAAGCCATCACCGCCATGAGCGGCGGCGAACTCCACTCCGTCTTCGACCTGCGCGCGGAGGCCGCGGAGAAACTGGCCTCCGAATATGGCGCGAAAGCCTACTCGGACATGGCCTCTTTCCTGGCCGATCCCGAACTGGAGATCGTAACCGTGGGGACTCCTTCCGGCGCCCACCTGGAGCCCTCCCTCGCCGCCCTGAATGCGGGCAAGCACGTGATCTGCGAGAAGCCGCTGGAAGTCACCGTCGAACGCATCGACCAGCTCATTTCCGCCGCGAAGGCGAACGGGAAGACCATCGCCGCGGTGTTGAACCGCCGCTTCCATCCCGGCATGGATGCTTTCAAGAAAGCCGCGGATGAAGGCCGCTTCGGCAAGCTCACCTCCGCTTCCTGCTACGTGAAATGGTACCGGGATCAGGCTTACTACGACTCCGCCGCGTGGCGCGGCACTTGGGCGCTGGACGGCGGCGGCGCGCTGATGAACCAATCCATCCACACCATCGACGCGCTCATCTACCTCGCCGGACCGGTGAAGTCCGTGCAGGCGAATACCGCGTGCCTGGCCCACACGGACATCGAGGTGGAAGACATCGCCGTCGCCATCCTGGAGTTTGAAAACGGCGCGCGCGGCGTGATCGAAGGCTCCACCTGCACCTGGTCGAAGGACGGCCACCCGGCACGCGTCCAGCTCTGCGGTACGGAAGGCTCCGTCTTCCTGGCGGACGAGGCCTTCGAGCTCTGGGATTTCATGGTCGAGAAAACGGAAGACGCCGAGATCCGCTCCACCCTCATGAAGGGCCAGTCCGCCGGTCTGGGTGCGAACGATCCGAAGGCGATCAACTTTTACCAGCACCAGCGCAACTTCGAGGAAGTGGTGAACGCCATCAAGGAAGGCCGGGAACCCGTCACCTCCGCGACCGAAGCCCGCAAGCCGGTGGCCCTGATCCGCGCGATTTACGAAAGCGCGCAAAACGGCGGCAAGAGGGTGGAACTCTGAGCCCCCGCCCTACCGATTCAATCACATGAAACTCACCGGATTCGCCGACGAAGCAGGCCGCGACCTTGAGACCCAGATCCGCGCCACGAAAGCGCTCGGCTGGACCGCCATTTCCGCCCGCATGGTGGACGGCGTGAACCTCCACGAGCTGCCCGAGGACACGTTCAACGCCGTGGCCGACCGCCTGGATGCCGAGGGCATCCGCATCCCGGAATTCGGCTCGCTGATCGCGAACTGGGGCAAGAAGATCTCCAGCGATTTCGACATCACGCTGGCGGAAATCGACCGCGCCATTCCCCGCATGAAGCGGCTGGGCACGCAGCTCATCCGCATCATGTCCTACGCGCAGGAGCCTTGGGGCGAGGACCAGCAGGAACTGGAACGCTTCCGCCGCCTGCGGGAGATCGTGAAGCGTTTCGAGAACGCGGGCCTGACCGCGATCCATGAGAACTGCATGAACTGGGGCGGTTTCTCCGCAGAGCACACCCTGCGTCTCACGGAGGAAATCCCCGGCTTGAAGCTGGTTTTCGACACCGGCAATCCCCTATTCCAGCGCGACCGCTCGAAGCCCGAACCCCAGCCCTGGCAGGATCCCTGGGAATTCTGGACCAAAGTCCGCGACCATGTGGTCCACATCCACATCAAGGATTGCATCAGCCCCGCCGTCGACGGGGTGGAACCCGTTTATACCATGCCTGGCGAGGGTGACGCGAAGATCCCTGAAATCCTGGCCGATGCGAAATCCCGCGGCTACGATGGCTGGGTCGCCATCGAGCCCCATGTCGCTACCGTCTTCCACGTGAAGGACCAATCCCAGGTGGACTGGCAGCAATGCTTCGATAGCTACGTGGAGTACGGCAAGCGGATGGAGAAGATCCTCGCCGCCCTCTGATTCCCGCCATGAAAACGCCGGATCTCGCGCAGCGCCTCGCCCTGCGCGAGCGCCCTTCCGGGCCGGCGGTGATGCGCCAGCGCTGGTCACGCCTGCTTTTCCTGCACTGGCCGGCGGACCCGGGCCTGCTGCGACCCTTGCTGCCCCGCGGCTTGCATCTGGACCTGCGCGAGGGCACCGCTTGGGTGGGTGTGGTGCCTTTCCTGATGGAGCGGGTACGCCCTTCCTACCTGCCCGCAGTGCCGGGGCTCTCCTGGTTCCTGGAGCTCAACGTCCGCATCTACTGCCACGACGATGCGGGCAAGCCGGGGGTCTGGTTCCTTTCGCTGGATTGCAACCAACCCGTGGCTGTCGAGCTCGCGCGGAAACTTTTCCTGCTACCTTACGAGCACGCCCGCATGCGCCATGGCGGAACCCTGGCCGCCACCCGCTACCATTGCCTGCGACGCGGGGAAACGGAGGAAGCCGTGTACGAATACGGTCCCGCCGGGGATCCCGCGACCGCGGAGCCGGGATCGCTCGAATTCTTCCTGCTCGAACGCTATCTGCTTTTCTCCAGCGGGCGGAAAGGAAAGCTCTTCCACGGCCGGGTCCACCATGCGCCTTACCGCTGGGCGCCGGCCCGCTGCAATAGCTGGTCCACGCTGCCGCTGAAATGGAACGGCCTGCCGGAACCGCCGGAGGCCCCGGCCTCCGCTCTCTGGGTGGAGCAGGTGGATGTGGAAATTTTCCCGCTGCGGCGGCTCACTGCGCCTCCGCCTTGAGCACCCCCACATAGGGCAGGTTCCGGTAGCGCCCCTGATAGTCGAGTCCGTAGCCGACCACGAACTCGTCCGCGATGAAGAACCCGACATAGTCCGCCTCCACCGCTTCCGCACGCCGCTTGTCCTTGGCCAGCAAC
>CBFGVD010000122.1:0-8440 GCA_965651965.1 uncultured Verrucomicrobiaceae bacterium
GTGCTGATTCTCTCGTGCCTGTCCACTGCATTCGGGCAAGGCAATTGGATCGCCACCCAGCGAAGCGGGGATACGGTCCACTTCCTCTTTCAAAATCGTATCGAACGATACGCACTGCCGGCAGAGCGCTTCCTGGCTCCTTTGCCTCTGGCGGGCCCCTCGGATGCCACCGCCTTCGCGATCACTTCCGAGGCCATCTGGGTGGCCTATGGCGCCCAACTCTGGAAATACGATCCCAACTTCGGCAACGGCGTGCATTTCACCACCATCAGCGGTCCGGTGGATGGCCCGATCACCGCCATCATCGCCCGTGGCGACATGCTCTTCCTGGTCCATTCCCCCCGGGACCGGTTTCGCGCCAGCTCGGTCCGGATCTCGACCGGAGAACGGATCGCACTGGAGGAAGAATTCCATTTCGACCTGGACGGCGTGATCTACTCGCCGCGGCTCGGGCGCCTTTTCGGCCGCTACTTAGGCTACGTCGCCTATCTAGACTGGCATGAAGACGGCACTTTCGGGAGTCCCGGGGAAGCTCCGCTCAGTTCATCGGACGCGACCCAGAAGGTCTGGCTCTTCCCGGATGAAACCTTGCTCGTGGACGGCCGGGGCACGATCTACGAGACGGACCTCCCCACGGATGTGGGCACTTTCCCGACCCGCATTCACGCCATGGACTTCCACGGCCGGGTTCCCATCGTCGTGCGCTCCGGGCGGATGATCGCCTTCGACGATTCATTGGAGGAAACCGGCTCGGTCGAGCTCGGTGCAGAGGCCCGCGAGGTTTTCGTTTCCGGTGCCGCCGCCTTCGCTTTTTGGCAAGGTTCCAATTCCCGTCTGGCGGTGAGAAAAGTTCCGCTTTCCGATCTTTCGGCACCCGAGCCCGACGCGCCGGTCGAGCCCGAGGGCCTGAAATTCGAACCCGCCGAAATCCTCCATGCCCGCGACGGCGTGGTCCTGCTCCACTCCAGGCTTCATCGCGCGATCTTCCGGTGGTCTTCCGCCGAGTTCCGGTTTCTCGGGACCATCCCGCTGCCGCGATGTTTCCGCCATGTAACCTACAATCCGGTGAACCATTGTATCTATCTGATCGACGGTAACAGCGTCGTGGCCAGGGTGGATGCCAACGGAGACAGTCCCTTTGAAGACGCCATCGCCGATCTACCGGGGTGGCCGGACGGATTGGAGGCGGTGGGAAACCACATCTGGGTGAGCTATTATCCGCTTCCCGTGGAATTCCGCCGGGCTACCCTGGGCCTGGACGGCTCGCCGGTTTTCACGAGCAGCTCTTCCCTTTTCTGGTCCTGGGATAGTTCGTCCCAATACGAATGGAACGAGGCCTTGCGGAGGATCATTTGCATCGACAGTTCCCGGGAACTCAACTTCGCACCGATCGCTCCGGATGGCACCCTTTCGAGATCTTCCGGTCACTTCTTCGACGATTTCTCCCTGGTCGGGCCTGTCCGTGCCAATGCCTCCGGCAGCCGGGTCGCGACCGGCAACGGGATGGTGTTGGATACCTCCGCCTACCCTCCGTCCCTGTCCGTCCTGGGCGTGCTTCCCGGCCGTCAGGACGAGATGGCATGGCGCGGCGAGCAACTTTTGACACTCGACGATCCGACATCCGGGACCACCCGTTTCCGGTCATGGACGGATGGCTGGGCGGTAGATCGTGAAGTTACCCTGCCCGGAGCACCCCGCCGGGTTTTCTCGATGGAAAACGGGAGCTCCCTCGTGGTCACCCTGTCGGGGGGGCGGCCCCGTTTCCATTTGCTCGATGGCGAGGATGCCCCGGTATTCGATTCCATTCCCGAGGCGCCTTCCATCGCCGTGCCGCCGCGAGGGACCCGCATCGACTACGGCGGAACCGTCGCCCTGGAGGTCCAGGTTTCCGGGGGAGCCCCCTTCCATTACGAATGGAGCAGGGATGGCGTGTCCTTGCCAGGCCGCGATTCCTCCCGCCTGCTGCTGGAAAATTGCGGCTCGGACGATGCCGGCTGGTATCGCGTGACGGTGACCAATGCCAGCGGATCGGCGACCACCGATGCCGTGCCCCTCGGCGTCGGCCCGGTTCGTTCCTCGGTATTCCAAGATGCCGGGCTCATCGCCACCGGGGAAAATACCGTCCGCGGCTACGACAGCGCCCTCCGGCCTTCCGGCACGCTCGCTCTCCCTCCCCTGGCAGACGGGAAGACATTCGTCTTGCGCGATGCAGTGGTCGATCGCTTCGGCCGCCTTCACCTGACCGGCGATCTCCCCGGGGACCGCAGCCGGCCGCTCATCCGCACCTGGGATCCGGAATTCGGCTATTGGAGCGATACGCGCGATACGCGCGCCGGCGGTTACAATCCCTTGTTCGGCAGGGGGGATGTGGACATCCTCGGGGATTGGATCGTCACGTCGTTCGGACGCCTGCACCTCACCGAGCCGCGCGGCATTTTCTATCCGAATACAACGCTCGATACACTCTACAACATCTCCGCTGGCGCCGATGGACGACTGTTCGCCACCGCAGAATCGACTTTCGAACTGGATGCCGATACTTGGCAACGGGCTATCCCGCCGATCCTCAGCCTGCACGACACCGGCAGGAGAATCGCGGCCATGACTTCCGGTGCCGGTGGCGACCTCGTTTTCATCACCAGCAATTCCGGCGAATCGCCGGCCCGCTTCGAACTCGGCCGCCGGGATGCGCAGGGCCGGCTCGCCTACGCCGCGCTGCCCTACACTGAAAACGATTTCGCGGGTACCGATATCCAGCTTTCCCGGGATGGCCGCATCCTCGCCGGCGGACGAGAAGGGAAGATCTTCATGACGAACAAGGATTTCGGGGCTTTCACCGAAATCCGGTTTTCTTCCGACGACTTCAGCACCTACACCGCATGGGTCGAGCCCGACCCCGTGCCGACTCCCCTCATTGCCGGTCCCGCTCTTCTCGGCGCGGACGAAGACTCGCTCTTCTCATTCACTCCCGCCATCACGCACGCAGACCCGGACGCCGTGATTTCCACCGCATTCAGCGGGCTGCCGGGATGGCTCCGCGCCCTGCCCGATGGTTCCATCTCCGGCACACCCCTGGCTTCCGATGTCGGCACCCATTCCTTCCACATCACCGCCACCGATGCCTTCGGCGAGACCGCAACACGGGTGATCGAAATCGAAGTCATCGAGGTCAACGACAGACCCGCCGCCACCGATGGCTCCGCAGCGCATCCGGAAGATTCGCCCCCCTTCGGCATCGGCCTCGCTGCCTATTTCGACGATGAGGAAACCCCGGACGACCTGTTGGCCTACGGCCTCTCCGGCCACACCGGCAGCGGCGCCGTGGAAGCCGAAATCATCGGCGGCACCCTGCGCGTCCGTCCCGTGCCCGATGCCTTTGGAACGGACATCATACGCGTGATCGCCACGGATCAAGGCGGGCTGGAGGTGGAGGCGGAGTTCGCCGTCACCATCACCCCCGTCAATGATCCGCCGACCTTTCCCGCAGGCATCCCCGCCCAGCATTTCGATGCCGCCGGAAGTCCCCTGACGCTGGATCTCCGCAGTCTCAGCCGGGATGCCGATCCCGGCGACCTCATCCGCTGGTCCATCGAGGATGTCTCGAACCCCGGGATCCTTTCCCGCATCGAAATCGACGCGCGGACCGGCCAACTGCACCTGGAGTCCGCCCCATGGGTGGGCGGCACCACCACGGTCACCCTGCGGGTCTCGGACCGGACAAGCTCCTCCGAAGTCACCTTCACCATCGAGCTTCCGGAACCGCCCTTGCCCGGGCTCGCCGCCGGATCCGTGCTCCATTTCAACCGGCAGACGGGCCTCTACGAGCAGGACATAACCGTGACGAATGAAGCGCTGCGGGAAATCGCCGGTTTCGATCTTCTCATCGGAGCCCTCCCCGAAGGTGTCGGCGTCAACAACGCTTCGGGCCGCCTTGGCGACATGTCGGTGATCTCGCACCACCATGTCATGGCCCCCGGAGAGACGGTCACCCTGCGCGTGGAATATTTCTCCGAGATCCGGGGCGTGTCCTTCGAACCCCGCTGGGAAATCCGGCTCGTGACCGCCCCCGGCGAGGATGCCGTGGCCGCGGGAACGGGCTTCGCCATCGACCGCTGCCTCTTCCGGCCGGATGGCTCCGTGCTCATCGAGTTCACCGCCACGCCGGGAAAAACCTATGAAATCCAGTATTCGGACGATGCCGCCGGCTGGAAGACCTCGCCCGTCCCCATCCGTGCCGCAGGCAATCGGGTGATGTGGATCGACCGTGGCCCGCCGCGCACGGACAGCCCGCCCGCCGCCCGGAGCCGCCGCTTTTACCGCGTCTCCGAGCTTGGCGGGGAATGACCGCCGCCGGAAGCGGCGGACTCACCCCGCTCTTGCCCGCCGGCCCGCTGCCGTTTACAGCCGCCCGCATGAACACGTTCCCGGCGCCCGGCGACAAGAAGCAGCTCGAGGAGGGGCTGGTCTTCACTCCGAAATTCGACAAGGACGGCCTGATCCCTGCCATGGCCCTCGACGCCGCGACGAAGGAACCCCTCATGCTGGCCTACATGAATGCCGAATCCCTGGCCCTGACACTGGAGCTGGGGGAGGCCGTGTATTGGTCCCGCAGCCGCAAGGAACTGTGGCACAAGGGGAAGACCTCCGGCCAGGTCCAGAAAGTGGTGGAAATCCGCACCGATTGCGACCAGGACGCGCTCGTCGTTTACGTGGAACAACTCGGCGGCGGATGCTGCCACACCGGCCGGAACGATTGCTTCTATCGCCGGATCGCGGGACGGACTCCGGACGGCGGGGCCGCATTGGCATTCAAAGGCTAGGGGCGGATGCTGCCGCCGCGGCACGCCGCGGGGCTCCACCGCTTGAAAAATCGGCGGTTTGCACGAATTTCGCGGTTGCAATCGCAAACCCCTTCCCCTAGTTCTCCCGCCCCTCGCGCCGCCGGGTGCGAAATCAGACATTTTTCCCGAAAGAAGGAGGACCGCCATGGACATCATCAAGAAAATCGAGCAGGAGCAGCTTAAGTCGGACGTCGCGGACTTCCGCGTTGGTGATTCCGTGAAGGTTCACACCCGCGTGGTCGAGGGCGGCAAGGAGCGCGTCCAGATCTTCGCCGGCATTGTCATCGCCCGCCGCGGCACCAGCGTGAATGCTTCCTTCACCGTGCGGAAGATCTCCTACGGCGAAGGCGTTGAGCGCGTCTTCCCGCTGCACACCCCGCGCATTTCCAAGATCGAAGTGGTCAGCAAGGGCAAGGTCCGCCGCGCCAAGCTGCACTACCTCCGCGGCCGCATCGGCAAGAAGGCCATGCTCGTGAAGGCCGCCGAGAAGAAGTAAGCGGCGGAAAGATCCCGTTTTTCCCGAACGCGCCCCGGCATCGCCCGCGGGCGCGTTTTCTTTTGGCTTCCGCGCGTGGTCGAATCCGCTCACTTGCCTCTTGGCGAGCACGGCGGGATGACGGATGTTCGCGCGCGTGAAACGCGTGCCCGTCCCTGTCGTGATCCTGCTGTCCCTTGCGGCGGTCGGGATTCCCTGGTGGCACGGCACCCGCCACATGGATTTCCTGACCCCTCCCGGGGAGGCGGAGCTGGCCCGCGTGCGTGCGGAAACGGCGCGCTCCGTCTCGGGGCGTTCGCCGCTCTTTTCGATCGGCCGCCGGGCGGAGAAGGACGTGATCGAAAGTCCGATCCGCGATGCGCCCGCGATCTCCCCCGGGAATCCGGACGCCCCCGCCCCGCTGGATGCCTACGCGGAGCACGCGGAGGAAGGAGCCGCCGCTTTCATCACCCTGGCCGTGCACCTGGAAGAGCAGCGCGGGAATGCGCGCGCCCTGCTGGCCTGGGAGCGGGTGCTGGATACCTGCCGGCCGGATGAGTCCCAGCGCGCCGCCGCCTTGGCCGGCATCCGTCGCCTGCGCCCGCTGGCCGCACCTTGGAACATGGATCCCGAAGCCGCGATCCCCGTGGTGCTGGAGGCATCCGTGCCCGCCAAGGTGCCCGCGGACACCCTGGAAGAAATCCTCGCGCGCTGCGCGAACGAGCTGGGCCGCCTTTCCTCGGGCTTGCTGAAATTCGAGCCCCGCATCGAGCGGCCGGAACACAAGGGCAAGGGCACGCCGCCCGCCGTCCTCTCCCTCCAGCTCGCGGCGGACGGCGTCGGTGCGGCGGCCACCGGGCAGCTCGATTTCCCCCTGCCTGCGGAGCCGGAGGCCCTGAGGCGGGAAATCCTCGCCGGTGCTTACAAGCTGGTGGCCTCCCAGCTCGCGGCCTATACCGAGTACAACCCGCCCGTGCCCCTTTCCGCGAAGGAATCCCCGCAGCGCGCGCTCGAAACGCAGATCACGCGCCTGTGCTGGTCCGAATTCGGAAAATCGCTCCAACCCGCGGACCGGCCCTAAGAGAACGCTGGACCTGTCCGTTTCTCATGGGAACGTTCATCCCATGCTTCGCGGAATCGCCGTATTTCTCGCCCTGACAGGACTCCTCGGCGCGGAGCCCGCGCCGGAGCGCGCCCCCGTGGAGCCGGGAACCCTCCCCGCCCCGGACCAGCCGGTGGCGGAAAACCGGCCGCCGGTGAAGGAGCTCGATGAGGAGCGGGTCCAGATCGGCGAGGTCGTCCTGAACCGCAAGACGCGCGAGATCCGCTTCCCCGCAGCCGTGAACATGGCCAACGGCGAGCTGCTGGAATTCGCCATCGTGCACGCGAACGGAAAGGTTCACGAGTCCCTGCTGCTCACGGAAGTCTCCCCCACCCACCTGAATCTCGCCTTCAAGCTGCTGCGCTACCAGGGCTCCCCGGAATTCTACGCCGCCTACGAGGAGGACGGCAGCATCACCAACAGCTACCCCGCGGTGAAGGAGGAGGTGAAGGCCGCGAACCGGATCGACATGACCGTGGAGTGGAAGGAGCAGGGCAAGACCCGCACCGCGAAGATCAACGAGTGGATCTCCAACGCCACCACCGGCCAGGCCATGCCCGCCGACCCCTGGGTGTATGGCGGCTCGATCTTCTTCGACGGGAAATTCCAGGCCCAGGCCACCGGGGACATCTCCGCCATTTTCCTCAGCAACGCCGCCCTGATCAATTACTCCGGCAAGGACAACAACTCCGACGAGGTCTGGCTCCCCTTCCCGAAACGCGTGCCCCCGGAAGGGACCAGGGTCACCGTCATCATCACCCCGCACGAGAAACCCGCCGAAAAGAAATGAAAGCAGCAATCAGTCTCGCCCTCGCCTCGACGCTGGCCCTTGCGCAAGGGCAAACGACGGAGAACTCCTATCTCTCCCTCCAGATCGAGATGAAGGAAGCGATCGCCCGCGGCAACGCGTGGCTCGCCAAGCAGCAGAAGGAAGCCGGGAACTGGGATAATCCCGAGCTCCCCGCCTTCACCGCCCTGGCGCTGACAGCCGCCGTGCGCGACCCCGCGGTGGACAAGAAGAAGGACCTGCCCCCGCACATCGCCAAGGGCTACGACTGGCTGCTCGAGCAGCAGAAGGAAGACGGCGGCATCTACAACAAGGGCCTGTCCGTTTACAACACCGCAACCTCCGTCACCGCCCTGACCGCCGCGGACAAGGAAGCCTTCGTCCCCGCCATCCTGAAAGGCCGCAAGCACCTGGTGGGCGAACAATGGGACACCGGCGAAAAGGACAAGGCCGACGGCAAATACGACGGCGGGATCGGCTACGGCTCGAAAAAGGACCGGTCCGACCTCTCCAATACCTATCTCGCCATCGAGGCCATGGCGCTCTCCCACAAGGTGGTGGAAGACGGCAGCGACGCGCCCGACCTGGATTGGAACGCCGCCATCACCTTCCTCTCCCGCTGCCAGAACCTGCCGGGCTCCAACGACCAGCCCTGGGCCTCCGACGACCCGAAGAACAAGGGCGGCTTCATCTACAACCCCGGCGAGACCAAGGCCGGCGAGGACAAGCTGCCGGACGGCCGCACCGCGCTGCGCTCCTACGGCTCCATCTCCTACGCGGGCCTGCTCTCCCTGATCTACGCCAAGCTCGGCCCGGACGACCCGCGCGTGAAGGCCGTGAAGGAGTGGCTGGGCAAGAATTACACCCTGGAAGAAAACCCGGGCATGGGCTCCTCCGGCCTCTACTACTACTACCAGACCATGTCCAAGGCCCTCTCCGCCGCCGGGATCGACAAGCTGCAGCTTGAGAACGGCAAGGAAGCGGACTGGCGCAACGACCTCGCCAACGCGATCCTCAAGAAACAGCGCGAGGACGGTTCCTGGTCGAATTCCGACGGCCGCTGGATGGAATCCAATCCCGTCCTCGTCACGGCCTACTGCGTGATGTCCCTGGAGCAGCTCTACTACTCCATCCCGGAAGAGCCCTGACCTCCCTCCGGAGAACCGGGACCTTTCCAGCGGGAAAGGTTCCGTGAAAATCCCGCTCCGGCATTGCGGCGGAGGCCTGCGGCGTGT
>CBFGVD010000123.1:0-8410 GCA_965651965.1 uncultured Verrucomicrobiaceae bacterium
CGCCGGAGGCCGGGGTTTTCCAGCATCCGCCGCGTTCGCAATCCAGCGCCAGACTTTCGCAAGGCCGCGGAAGCGGGTTGGAGCCAGCCGGGCTACGGTGCCTGCATGACCGGCCTGCTTCATTACCGGCTCCACGGCTCCTCCGCCCGCCTGCTCAACCAGCTCTGCCATCTGGGCAGAGGTACCCTGATCTTCCGGCAGCAGGGCCTCAGCATGGCGAAATCGACCGGCTTCGGGCTCTTCGTTGCCAGCGGCCGCGGCGGCTGGAGCCGCTTGCGCGATGCCATCAGCGGGCTGGAGACGGACTTCCGCCTGCCCGCCCAGGCGCATCTTTTCAACGATCCGGACGACGGGCGCCCCGTTTTTGCCATGAGCCGGCCGGGCCATGGCATCGATTTCTCGATCCGCCTCGAAAACCAATCCTGGGACTCCGGAATGCTGAGGGCCTTGCTCGAAGCCTTCCACGGCATTTGCCTGGATGGGAGCGAAGGCGACATTTCCGGAGCCGGCGCCTGGCTGGACGAGTGGGACCACGCCTCCCCGATGCCGGGCCACATCGGCTGGGACATCGCCGCGGCACTCGATGCCTGCCGCTGTCTGGAGGTCGAGCTGCATTCGGGCATGCACCGCGCGACGGCGGCCTTCCGGCCCGCCTTCCTGGACACGGAGGGTTCGGTCTTCCGCATCGCGGATGCGGCTCGGGAGCACGTCGTCTTCGCCGACACCGCGGCAAAGGGATTCCGCTGGACCAGCCTGGCACCGGGGCATCTGCGGATCGGCAGATGCCCGCAAAAAGAAACCGCCGGGCTAGCGCTTCCGGCGGCATGAAGGAGGGGCGGCTCGTCAGGGCTTGTTCAGCCGGAAGAATCTCTTTCCGGCCGGTCCCGGCGTGTGGACCACCCGCCACATCCCGTTCTCCTCGGCCGGGGTGACCGGGCTCGTCTCCCATAGGGCGGCGAGGTCGTCCGTCTCCTGGAGGACCCAGCCGCTGCTGCCCGTGACCGGCCATTCGAGCACGATCCGGCCTTCAGCTTGTGCAATCGCCAGAACCGGCGGCGCGGCAACCGGAGGGGTCCCGCGCGTGATGAGGAGTTTCGGCCCGTAGGCGGCGATCTCCCGACCGAAGAATTGGACGTTCATTCCGGAGTTCGATCCTTCGATCTCGGGCCGGAGCAGGAAGCCGTGGTTCGCGGTTCCGTTCATCCAATCGATGACAAGACCCGTGACATCCACCTCCGTCCACGCATCGGCCTGCGTGACCGGCAGGACGGCGGTCTTTTCCCGTGGATCCAGATCCGTCCACTTCAGCGTGGTTTCTCCCCATGTCTTCCCCTGCCGGTGGATCGCGATGTCGCCGGCCCGGAAGCTGCCGCCCTGCCCCCCCGGCTGAATCCCCATGGAATAAACCCTTAGCTTCGCCTGCGCGACTTCACCGGCCGGGATCGTCGAGGCCGCGACATCGAATTGGACGAGGCAATGATGCGAGTGCTCCAGCCCCGCGGATGCATTCACGTTCAAAGTCTGCGAGTCACCCACCGTGCTGTTCATGAAGCTATAGACATCGCTGTCCTTCACGGGGACCAGGGTGATGGTCTCCGCGGCGGAGGCGGCACAGAGGGCCAGCAGGATAGAGGGAATTTTCATGACCGGGGGATGCGCTGTTAGAAGGTCTTGGTTACGGAGAGGCTGAAATTCCTCCCCGGGGCGGTGCTGCGGTCGTCCGTCGCGTTGCCGCCGAGGTGCCCGTTGCCGCGGCGGACGGAACTCCATTGCCAGTATTTCTCGTCGAGGATGTTGTTGAACCCGGCATGGATCGAAAGCGTCTCCGTGGGCTGCCACCACGCGGCCAGATCCAGGGTGAACCATGCGGGCGGGCGGAAGAAGGTGCCTTGGTTCGTGGTATCGTCCACGCGCTTCACCTCCGCCACATAGGTACCGGTCAGGCGCGCGCCGTAGCGACCGTCCGGATCCGCGTAGCCGAAGAAGCCCACCGTTTTCCAAGGCTCGATGGTGTTGAGCGGCACATCGTCGGTAAGGTTGTTGCCGATCGTCTTGCCGGTCGCCAGGCCGACTTCCCAGCCCTGCGCCTCGTCCCACCAATAGCCGAGCTGGTGGCTGCCGCCGATTTCAAAGCCGTAAATCTCCGCCTCGCCACGGTTCACGGTGGTGACGATATCGCGACCATCCTCATCCTGCTCGCCGGTGTCGAAGCCGTTCTCGATGAAATCGTTGTAACGGGTGTAAAACAGCGAGGCCTGGAAGCGGCCCGCGCTGCCGTCCGCCTTGAAGCCCAGCTCGAAGGCATCGCTCCGCTCTTCCTTGAGATCCGGATTCGGGACCGTGAGGGTCCCCGCCGGATTGTCGCCTGAAGTAGGATGAAGGAAAATCATCGAGAGTTCTTCCGCGGTCGGGTTCCGCACGCCGTGGGCGTAGGTTCCGTAAAGCTGCAGGGTGTCCCGCGGCTTCCATGCGAGGTTCAGGCGCGGGGAGACCGAAAAGTTGTCGAAATTCCCCGGGGTCTGACGGCCCACGTCGCCGAGTTCGGCGAGGCGTTCCAGATAGGCGGCGTTCGGGTCCGGCTTCACCTCCTGCCAATCGAGGCGAAGGCCCGGGGTGATAAAGAATTTCCGCCGGATCCTGATCTCGTCCTGCAGGAAGAAGCCGGTGCGCGTGGTATCGGTCGGCGCGAAGGCCGTCCTGTTGTCGTCGTTCGGGAGGCCGGAATCCTCGCGGGTGTATTTGTTCTCGCTGGTCTCGATCGAGAAATCAAGGCCCGCCATCGCGGTATGCAGCACCCTGTCTTCGCTGCCGAATTCCCGGCGTGCCACGGAGGAAAGCCCCGCGATGTCCGTATCGAAGGTGATGCGCTGCACGCGCGTGCGCTCGGTGCCCGGGATCGGAACACCGCCCGCTTCCAGAGGCTTGGAACCGGAATCATTGTCGCTGCGGCTGCCCGCGTGCTGCCAGTAGATGTGGCTGTCGAGCTGATCCAGCCAGCCGTTCTGCGGCGTGTACATCCATTTCAGGCTGGCCCGCTGGCGATCGAGAAACTGGTCGTTGCGGACATAGTCGTTGAAGACCGGGAACGGGGATGTCACCGCGCTGCGGACATCCGTATCGGCTTCCCGGTCGAAGGCCTCGAGCGCGAGCTTGAACACGTGGTCGCCGATGGAATGCTCCACCTTCACCAAGCCCGAACGGGAGGTGAAGTCCATCGGATTGGGCGGCACGCTGCCGTTGTTCGCCGTCTCCTCCCCGTGGCGGCCGGCGTAGAGGAACATCACCGCGGTATCCCCTTTCTTCACCGCGCCGCCCGCCTGCCCGGCGATGCTTTCGTTCACGGAAAAGTACTGCGTCCGCAGCAGCCCGCCGCGGCTCCCTCCTTTGAGCAGGCTCTCCGGATCCGGGGTGCTGAAGGCGACCACGCCGCCCAGGGCATCGCTGCCGTAGAGCGCGCTGGCCCCGCCTTTCAGCACCTCCACGAGATCGAACATCGCGGGATCGAAGTAATCCCGCCCGACGCCGCCCGCACCGTCGCCGCTGCCCATGTCGAAGGAAGTGGAGACATACTGCGGCGGCTGGCGGACGCCATCGAGTTCGATGGCGATGCGGTTGCCTTCCGCGCCGCGGATGTTGATGCTGCCGTAGCCCGATTGACCGTAGCCGAAAGCGCCATCCCCGCTCGAAAAGTCGAAAGGCAGGGTGACCGTCGGATCATACTTCGCGAAGCCGGAAAGATCCTGGCTGCCGGTGCGCAGCAGCTCCTCCTGATCCGTCCGCGTGGTGGTGCCGCCGGCATCGATCCAGCGTTGCTCGCTCCGCGTGGCGACGACCACGATTTCATCCAGTTCATGGACCACGGATCCCTCGTCCCCGGCGGCGGAGTCCTCCTCAGGTTCCGCCGCCGGAGCGGGGTGCAGCGCCATTCCGATGGCGACCATTACCGGGAAAGCCGGTTGAAAGCGCATTTGGTTTGCAGGGACCGGGGCGGCCGGATCATTGCTTGGCGGAAGCTTCCACCACGTAGGGCTTCAGCGTGGTGCGGATCTTTTCGATCCCCGGCGCCTTGCCGTCCTCCGTGTCTTCCACGAGTTCGGCCACGACATCCATGAGCCGCCCTTCATCCGCCTTGGTCAGAACCTGGATGCTGCCGTCCGCGGGGTAGAACTCTTCCCACACCTGGCGGACATCCTTCCAGAAGGGGGCGGTCTTGTCCCAGTAGCGGTTCGCCTTCGAAAAATCGTGGCCCTGGACGCGGATGTAGGGATTGAAACCGATCTCGCGCACGAGCGGGTATTCCTTGCCCTCGCGCTTCACCCACTTGGCGTTGTCCTGTTCGTGGAACCAGCCCTGAGGGGTGATGGTGTGGCGGTTGGTGACGATGAGCAGGTCGTAGTCCTCCCGCTTCTGCTCGCGGCGCGGCTTCGGCCGGTTGGCCAGCGCGGTCCACTCGCTGGCCTGCTCCCCGTGAACCCAGGCGGCGATGCCCTCGTAGCGCGGGGAATCGTCCACCTGTGTCACCCGCTGGCTCCACTTGCCCTTCGCTTCCGCGGGGGAGAGCTTTTTCGTCGTCCAGATCCGACCGCCCTGGAATTCCAGGATCTCCGTATCCTCGTAGGTCCAGATCTGGGCCCAGTGCTTCACGACGGCGGGACCGGCCTGAAGGATGTGCTGGAGCACGATCTTCTTGCCCGAGTCTTCCACCACTTTCACGGTCTCGAAGGCTTCTTCCTCGTATGCTTTTTCCACCGGAGCATAGCCCTCCCGCAGGGAGAGGGTTTCCTCGAAATGGAAGCCGACCTTGAATTCTCCGGCCATCGAAAGGATTGCCTTGCGGTCCTTTTCAAAGGCTTCGCCCGAAGCGAAGGCCGCGCCGCCGAAAATTACTCCCGCCAGGATCAGGGAAACGGTTTTCATGATGATTCCAGATGGGGGAGATTCAGCGGCGGCGGCGGGCAAACAGGCCGAGACCGGCCAGGGCGGAAAGCAGGAGCGCGGAAGGCTCCGGGACGAGCGCGGTATCGGTGGCGTAGCCGCTGGCCGAGTAAAGGGTATCGATATGGAGATCGGTCACGGAGACGACGCCGAGCGCGGCGCTGTTCGAGGTGCCGAAGATGTCCACCGTATAGCTGGCGGCATTGCCGGGCAGCTCCCACTTCGCCCACCACTGGCCTTCCACCTCGGAATTCGTGCCGATGATGTATTCGGGCAGGATGCCGTTGATCGCGCCGAACCCGAAGCCGTCGAGCCCGGAGGTGCCGCCGAACCCGGAGCCGTTCATGCCCATGCCCTGGATGATGATGGTGGTGAAGCCGGAGGAACCGACGATGCCCGCGGTGGGGATCACCAGTTGCAGGCCGGCGGCATCGATCGCCGCGGTCCCGCCGAAGCCGGAGTAGATGTTATCCGAGCCGGAAACGATATCGTTGCTACCGTTCTGGATCAGGGATGCACCGGCCAGGGAGTCCGGGTTGATGGAGGGAGTGCCATTGACCACGTCCGCCACCGCCACCGGCGGATCGCCTTCGAAATCCGCGTTCCCGTCCCAGGTGCCGGAGGCCCAGCCGAAGTGGGTGCTATTCGCCTCGCCCCGGAAGGAGGGGGTGAAGAGACCGGTTGCTTCCGCAATCACGAAAGCGGCGGAGGCCTGCGACCCGGCAAGGATCGCGGCGAGGGCAGGCAGAAGGACGAGGGGTCGGCGGGGCGATTTCATGTGAGTCTCGGGGATGCAAGGCAGGCGGTCCTGCCGGTGCATGCATCCTCCTCCCCGCCCCACCGCCTTGCTCCCGCGGCCTTGCGATTCCGTGGCGCTTGCTTGCGCTCCGTCCCGCAGACGGACAACCCGCCGCTAGAGGACGGCAAGACGCCGCTACTGCCGAATCTTCTTCTTGCGACTCAATCTCAATTATCGCAGAGCAAGGACATCCACCCGATGTCGTCCCCGCTCCATGCCACGGTTCTCCATGAAGGATCGGGCATCGTCGTGACCGGGATCGATACGGAACTCGCTCATGCTGTGGATTGGAGCAGCTTTTTGCGGACACCGGCCGCGCACCTCGTGATGAATCTGGACGGGCATGCGGTGGTCCTCGGTTTGCAAATCCGCCTTGGGATCGTTCCCGGGACCGCCTCATTATTGAGACCTTCCGAGGGCGAGATGGTCCATGCAAGCCGCTTGCCGGGAACCGGCAGACACCGTTTCGTGCTGCTATCCGCCAGCACAGCATGGCTGGCGGCAAATTTCGGGGAGTCCGCCGCCGCGCTTCACCCCGTGCTCCAGAGGGATCCCCCGGGCGGTAGCGGCCAGATGGGGCAACTCCGCTCGATGACCCTGGCGGAAAGGGACTTGTGCGAATCCCTGCTGCAACCTCCGGTGGCCCGGACGCTGCGTCCGGCGTGGTTTCGGGGCAAGTGCCTGGAGTGCTTCAGCCTCTTCGGAGCGGCAAGCCAGGGCCGGGGAGGCAACGACCCGCTCCGGCAGCGCCTTGATGCCGCCACGCTCTGGCTGCGCGAGCATTTCCGCGAGGATCTGGATCTTCAGGCGGTGGCGCGCCATGTCGGCTGTGCCCCCCACTACCTGAGCCGCTTGTTCCGCCAGCACAGCGGCAAGACCCTGAGCCAGAAACTGCGGGAAATCCGCATCGATCATGCCGCGGTACTGCTGAGGGACGGCGGCTGCAACGTCACCGAGGCGGCCTTTGAAGTCGGTTACAACAGCCTCAGCCATTTCACGAAGGCCTTCGTGGCGGAGAAGGGCACCCGTCCTTCCGACTGGCGGGCGGGATGAACGCCAGCGGAACCTTGCACGCAGGCTCGACGATGGCGCGGTGAAGTTCGAGTCGATGTTTCCCGTGACTGTCGGCGAGAATTGGTGCGGGGACTTTGAAAAAGCAGCCTGAATACCAGACGTTTGCACCGCCCCTAACGGTTGGTGAATTTAATTGCGATCCAATCTCAACTAGGCTCTTTTCTGCGCGTGCAGCAATCCGTGCAGGAAATCGATCGTCTTCTTCTTCCCCTGGCCCGCGTATTGGCCAAGGAAGCGGATGCCATTCTGGATCTCCGGGAGCTGCTGATGAGCAAGGGTCATCCGGGCAAGTGCGTGCGCTGCTTTTTCCAGCTTTTCACCGCGGCCGGGAAGGAAGCCCTGCCGCGCCTGGCGCCGCTGAAAGCCTGGCTGGAGACGAATCTCGAAATCTCGGTCAATGCCGACGGCCGGGAGCTGGAGACGCTGCCGGTAAAGCTGCGCCAGGGGGAAGACCTGGAATCCTTTTGCCTGCGCTCCATCAAGCAGGTGCGGTTCGACCGCGGTTATACGGCCAAGCGGGTGAGCATGGCTTTCCGCTACAAGGCGGCCGCGTAGCGCGTCCCCGGCGGAGTCAATTTCCCTTTTGGGCGCTCGCCCGGCTTGCCCTCGCGGGGGCGGCGGCTAGCATCCAGCGCCTCCGCCAGCTTCCTGCCGCCCATGAACCGTATTTTCGTCGAGAAGAAGCCCGAATTCAACGCAGAGGCCCGCCACCTCCTGCACGATCTCCGCGAATCTCTCGGCCTGAAATCGCTCGCCGGCCTGCGCATGATCCAGCGCTACGACATCGACGGGCTTTCGGAGGAAGAGTTCGGGCAAGCGGTGCGGCTGATCCTTTCGGAGCCGCAGGTGGACGAGACCTTCCCGGAACTTGCCACGGGGGCGGACGAGACGGCCTTCGCGGTGGAGTATTTGCCCGGTCAATTCGACCAGCGGGCGGATTCCGCCGCCCAGTGTGTGCAGATCCTTACCGGCAAGGAGCGCCCGCCGGTGGCCTCCGCGAAGGTGATCGTCCTGCGCGGGAAACTGGATGAGGAAGAGGTGGCGAAGGTCAAAGCCTATGTGATCAACGCCGTGGACTCCCACGAGGCGCGGATGGACCTGCCGGAAACGCTCCTGCCGGTGATCCACCCGCCCGCGGACGTGGCGATTCTGGGAGGCTTCACCAGCAAGGCTCCGGCGGCGCTCGCCGCGCTGCGGAAAGAACTCGGCCTGGCGATGTCCGATGCGGATCTCGCCTTTTGCCAAGGCTATTTCCGGGACGAGGAAGGCCGAGATCCCAGCATCACCGAGATCCGGATGCTGGATACCTACTGGTCCGACCACTGCCGCCACACCACCTTCCTGACGAAGATCGAGGAAGCCACCTTCGGCGAGGGCACGGAGCCGGTGCAGCGGGCTTGGGAGACCTACCTTGCGACGCGGAAGGCACTGGGCCGCGAGGACAAGCCGGTCACCCTGATGGACATCGCGCTGATCGGAATGCGCGAGCTGAAGGCCAGCGGCGAATTGGACAACCTGGAAGTCTCCGAAGAGGTGAACGCCGCCTCGATCGTGGTGCCCGTGAGCATCAGCGGCGGCCCCGAGGAAGAGTGGCTGGTGATG
>CBFGVD010000124.1:0-8379 GCA_965651965.1 uncultured Verrucomicrobiaceae bacterium
TCGGCAACCACACCTACACCCACCCGATCCTCAGCAAGCTCGGCGATTCCGCCGTGCGGCAGGAGCTCACGAAGTGCCGCGATGCGGTGGCCCGTGCCGCCGGGGTGCAGCCGCGGACGATGCGCCCGCCCTACGGCGCGCTGCTCCAGCGCCAGCGCGAGTGGATCCATGCCGAGCTGCGCTACCCCACGATCATGTGGTCGGTGGATCCTCTGGATTGGAAGCGCCCGGGTGCCTCGGTCGTCGCGTCCCGCATCCACAGCCAGACCACGCCGGGGGCGATCATCCTGGCGCACGACCTTCACGCGAGCACGATCGACGCCATGCCGGCCACCCTGGACGGGCTGCTGCGCAAGGGCTACAAATTCGTGACCGTCTCCCAATTGCTGGCGATGGCGGCGCAACCGGCTCCCGGCCCGATCGCGGCGGGGCAGTGATTTCCCGCGCGGCGGCCAAGCTCTCACGATGCCCGGCGAGCGCTATTTCGCGGTCAGGGACCGCCTCTCGGAACTGCTGAGCTGGATCGGCGATCTCGCGGGGGAGGTATCCTTGGAAGAGGAGCCCGAGCACCCCGTGCCGGTGCTGGACCGGCCCGTGCTCATCGCCGCGATCGGAGAAGTGAATGCGGGGAAGTCCTCCTTGCTCAATGCTCTCGCCGGAGCCGAGTTGTGTCCCAGCGGTCCGGTCCCGCTGACCGGGGAGGTGCGGCTCTACCGCCACGGCCCGGCCTCCGACCGGGAGGCGGGGGAGATGCTGCTGGAATGCCGGCGGGAGGAGGAATACCTGCGGAATTTCGAACTGCTGGATACCCCCGGAACGAATGCGAAGCTGAACGGCCATGCGGCGGTGGCGGAGCCATTCCTGGAACACGCGGATCTGGTGCTGGTCGTCTTCACCGCGGAGAATCCCTGGACCGCCGCGACCTGGGACGCGGTATCGCGGCTCTCTCCGGAGGCGCTCGCCCGCACCGCCCTGGTGGTGCAGCGCATCGACCTCAAGCAGCCGCAGGATATTCCGATCATCCTGGGCCACATGCGGGATCTGGCGATGAAGCGGCTGGGCCGGGTGCTGCCGATTTTCCCGCTTTCCGCGCGGCTTGCGCTGGAGGCGAAGGGGTCGGAACCCGTGGACGGGGAAGTCTGGCACGCGAGCCGTTTTTCGGATTTCGAGCATTTCATCTCCGAGCGTATCTGCGACTCGATGGAGCGGCGGCAGGTCCTGCACGATGCCTATCACCACGCGGCGAGGAAGATCCGGCGCCTGGAGTCGCTCTTCGACGTGCAGCGGCGCGGCATGGAAGACGACGGCTGGTTCCTCTCGAACATCGAGCGCGAGATGGAGTCTCTGCGGGATGCCTCCCTGGAAGCCGCGCCGGAAGCGCTGGGGGCCGCGCTGGACCGCTACCGCGGGGAGGTGGACCGGGTGGTCCGCTCGCTGAGGTACCGGCTCGGGTGGTGGCGCTCGCTGGCCCGGCTTTTCACCGGGGATGGCACGGCGGCGGAAATCGAGGCCACTTTCGCCGGGAGGATGCAGGAAGTCGCGACCGGGTTTGCCCGGGACGATGCGGCCCGGCTGATCGACCTCTGCGCGGATCATTGGGAAACGGTGCGGCCCCGGGTAGCGGAGAGGATGGGGTTGGAGCCGGGCGCTTGCGCCGTGGCGGGAGCGGATCGGGAAGCGGTGATCGGCCGTTTCGTGGCACGGCTCGAGAAGGCGGTCCCGCAGGCCTTGGCGAGCTTGCGGATCCGCGGCGTGCTGGATCCTTTCATGCGCCGGCGGAACGCTTCCTTGAAGGGTTTCACGGGGATCGGCTTGCTGTTGGCGACCGCGGCGGGGGCCTGCGGGGTGGCCGGGCTCCAGCATCCGGCGGTATTGCTGCTGGGGGCAGCCGTGGCGGTCTTTGCTTTCGCGGCGGTGCTTGCCTGGATCACCGCGGCACGGATCACGGCGGTTTACAAAGAGCGGCTGTCGGCAGGCGGCGCCACCTTCGCGGAAGGGCTGAAAGCGGATCATGGCGAGGCGATCCGCTTCCTGTTCCGGGATTATTCCAGCAGCCTGATCGAGGTGCGCCGCCAGCTCGCGGCGGCGAAGGCGGCGCTCCAGCCGCGCTTGGAACGGTCGAATTCCCTCTACATTGCGCTCAAATCGGTGGAGCTGGATCTCTAGCGGTGGGAGCGGCTTTTCGAGCCGCTGCTGCGCAAGATCCCGAATTGCATTTGCCCGGCCTGAAGCGGGCTGGAAACCCGCTCTCCCGAAACGAAAAGCCCGGAGGCGTTTCCGCGCTCCGGGCTTTCGGGGGAATGGTGGTTTTACTGCTTTTCAGCAGGGGCGGGGCGCTGGCGGCGTCCGCCTTCGCCACGGGGGCCGCGTCCGCCGGGACCGCCCCAGGCGGGCAGTTCCTCGCCGGCATCGACCGCCGCCTTGCGCTCTTCCGGGCTCAAGCGTCCGTTCTTGTCGGCATCATACTTTTCAAGGAGGGCCTTGCGCTTGGCCTGCAGGTCCTCGCGCATGGCGGTGCGCTCTTCTTCGCTGAGCTTGCCGTCCTTGTCCTTGTCGTATTTCTCCAGCATTTTCTTCCGGGCGTCTTCGCGGGCGGCTTTCGCCTCTTCCGCGCTGAGCTTGCCGTCCTTGTCCTTGTCGTATTCCTTCAGCACCGCGGGCGGAACCTGGCGCTGGCCGCGGCGCTGGCGCGGTTCGGCGGGCTTTTCCTCCTGGGCGAATCCGGCGAGGCTGCCGGCGGCTAGCAGGGCAAGCGTGGTCCAAATGGTCTTGTTCTTCATGGTATCGGTTTCGATTGCTTTGATGATTAGCGTGATCCGACGGGTGGCCATCCGTTGTTGCAGGAGAGAACCCGG
The DNA here is from genome assembly GCA_965651965.1 of uncultured Verrucomicrobiaceae bacterium. Classification (GTDB taxonomy): domain Bacteria; phylum Verrucomicrobiota; class Verrucomicrobiia; order Verrucomicrobiales; family Akkermansiaceae; genus Haloferula. Next base: position 2,856 of record CBFGVD010000124.1, read on the forward strand.
CCTTTTTCCCAAGGTTGCGCGCACCGAATGAAATTGCCTCGCAAGGCACCGCCGTCTTGGATTCGCGCGGAATGCCGAAAGCCCCACCCGACAACTCGAAACGAGCGACCTTCCTGCGCCGCAGCGCGAGCACGCTCGGGCTCTGGGTGGTGGTGGCCGCCGCCTTCGCCAGCCGCCAGGCTTGGGCTTACCTCGGCTTGATCGGGGTGCTGACGATCATTTCCACCCTGGAATATTTCCGGATGTTGAAGGCGGGCGGCGTGAAGTGCTTCCCGCGCTACGGGATGCTCCTGGCGGCGGCTTATTCCGGCGTGTTGTATTGGTTGCTGCTCCGCACCGGCCACATCCCGGGAGTCGATATCACCCTTCACGGCAGATTGGAGGTTCCGGACTGGTTCGATGGCGCGGCCATTTTCGCCGCCATTGCGGGTGCCTTTTTCCTCCAGCTCCGCTATCCGATCCGCGGCCTGGAGGCCTTGCAGGCCGTCGCGGTGAATTTGCTCGGCTTCGTTTATCTCGCGTTCCTTTTCAATTTCGCCGCGCGCCTGATTTTCCTGGTACCCGGCACCGGTCAGGTGCCGGGCGCGATGGTGCTGCTATGGATGATCGCGGTGACGAAGTTCACGGACATGGGCGCCTACATCGTCGGCTCCATGATCGGGAAGCACAAGATGATCCCCCACGTGAGCCCGGGGAAGACCTGGCAGGGCTTCGGCGGGGCGATCTTCTTCGCGCTCCTCGCGGGCTGCGGGCTCTACGGTCTTTTCCGGGAGGACGTGGCCGGCTTCGCGACCGGCCTGCGCGTGCTCGGCGGCTGGGGCCACGTGATCGGCCTGAGCATCGTGATGGCGCTGCTGGCGGTGGTCGGCGACCTGGCGGAGAGCGTGGTGAAACGCAGCCTGAACGTGAAGGATTCCGGGCACATGTTGCCGGGTATCGGCGGGGCGCTCGATCTGATCGATAGCCTCTGTTTCACCGCGCCGGTCCTCTATTTTTATCTCAAATGGATGTCGGTTTGAAGGATGCCGGAAGGCGGAAGAAGGTGGTTTTGCTCGGCTCCACCGGTTCGATCGGTTGCTCCGCGCTGGAAGTGGCGCGCCTGCTCCCGGAGCGCATCGAGTTGATCGGTTTGGCGGCAAACGGCAGCGTGGAAGCCCTGGCGAAGCAAGCCCGGGAAACCGGCGTGCGGCACGTGGCGCTGCACGACGTCTCCAGGGTGGACGAACTGCGGGCACTGCTTCCGGCGGGGGTGAGCATTTACCCGGGGCAGGAAGGGCTGGTGGAACTGGCCACCCTGGCGGAGGCGGACACGGTGCTCGTGGCCATCGTCGGCACCGCCGGGCTGCATCCCGCTCTCGCGGCCATCGAGGCCGGGAAGGACCTCGCCGTGGCCTCCAAGGAGATCCTGGTGATGGCGGGCGAGATCGTCACCGCCGCCGCGGAGCGGAAGGGCGTGAAGCTCCTGCCCGTGGACAGCGAGCACAACGCGATCTTCCAATGCCTGGACGGCCAACGCGGCGGGGAAAAGGAGGTCTCCCGTCTGATCCTGACCGCTTCCGGCGGCCCCTTCCGCACCTGGCCCGCCGAGAAACTGGGCGAGGTCACGCTGGAGCAGGCGCTCAAGCACCCGACCTGGGAAATGGGCCGGAAGATCACCATCGATTCCGCCACCCTGTTCAACAAGGGGTTGGAGATGATCGAGGCCCGCTGGCTCTTCGGCATCGGCATGGAGCGCATCGACGTGGTGGTGCACCCGCAGAGCATCGTCCATTCGATGGTGGAGTTTATCGACGGTTCCGTGCTCGCCCAGATGAGCAAGACGGACATGTGTTTCCCGATCCAATACGCGCTGACCTGGCCGGAGCGGGTGGCGGGGGGGCTGCAACCTTTGGATTTCAGCACCTTGTCGCGTTTGGATTTCGAGGCCCCCCGACATTCGGATTTTCCCGCCCTGACGCTGGCCCGCGAAGCCGGGCTGGAGGGGGGGACCCTGCCCGCCGTCTTCAACGCCGCGAACGAAATCGCGGTCGAAGCCTTCGTCGCGGGAACGATCCGTTTCCCGGACATCTGGCGGGTGGTGGGTGAAACGATGGGGCGCCACAAGACCGCTCCGGCTTCCTCGCTGGAGGCGGTGATCGCCGCGGATGCCTGGGCTCGCGCGACCGCGGCCGAGGAATGCGGCTTCTGAAGAGAACGGGGAGAGCGGGTTTCCAACCCGCTGGAATGCATTTCCGGGGGCCGCAGGTGCCATGCACGCGGCTTGAAAGCCGCTCTCCCGAGTCATCCGCCCGCGGACTGGCGGTTTGACGGGCGGCGCGGCATCGTCTCCCATCCGCGCATGCGGAACGGCCGGGAGGACAAGAAAAGCGAGGTGAATGGCGGGCTGGGCTGGGTGCTCGCCTACGTGCGGCCCCACCGCAAGATCTTCATTCCTTCCGTCATCGCGCTGTTCGTCACCGCCGGGCTGTCCCTGGCCTTTCCGTGGTTCCTGAAGGATCTGGTGGGCGATCCCGCCGATGCCTGGAAACAGGGGGTGGATGCGGAAGCCACGCGCGGCAAGGCGGATGCGAAGATTCTCTGGCTGCTAGGCATCCTCGCGGTGCAGGCCTTCATCGCCTACTGGCGGGTGAGGGGCTTCACGCGGGCGGGCGAGGGGGCCCTGAACGACCTCCGGCGGGATCTCTTCTCCCGCATGCTCAAGCTGCCGGTGCCCTTTTTCCAGGACCAGCGTTCCGGTTCCCTGAGCAACCGCGTCTCGACCGATCTGGGCACGGTGCGGGAAACCCTCCTCAACACCCTGCCGCAGGCGGCACGGCATAGCGTGATCCTGGCCGGGAGCCTGATCTTAATCTTCTATTTCTCCTGGAAGCTCTCCCTGGTGATGCTGGCGAGCGTGCCGGTAGTGGTGCTGGCGGTGGCGATTTCCGGGCGCCGGGTGAGGAAACACTCCCGTGCGGCCCAGGATGCCCTGGCGGAGGCGGGGATGGTGATGGAAGAGAGCGTGCAGGGGATCGCCGACGTGAAGGCCTTTTCCAACGAGCGCTTCGAGGCGGCGCGCTACGACCGCGCGCTGGACCGCTTCTTCGATGTCACCCTGCGGGGGGCGAATGCGCGCGCCGCTTTTCTGTCCTTCGTCATCTTCGCGATGTTCGGGACCATCGGCGGAGTGGCCTGGTACGGCTCCCACATGCTGGCGAGCGGGGCGATCAGCCAGACGAACTTCATGGCTTTCGTGCTCTTCAGCGTTTTCGTCGGTGCCTCGCTGGGCTCGCTCCCGGAGATCATCTCGCAGTTCCAGGCGATGTCAGGCGCCACGGAGCGGCTGCGCGAGTTGATGGCGGAGCAGCCCGAAACCAGCGGCTCGCGTGCCGCGGGGAAGCTGGAGGGCGCGCTGACGTTCGAGAATGTCTCTTTCCGCTATCCCTCACGGCCCGAGACAGCGGTGCTGGACGAGCTTTCCTTCACCGCGGAGCCGGGCCGACGGATCGCGCTGGTAGGGCCTTCCGGTGCCGGAAAATCGACCGTTTTCTCGCTGATCCTCGGCTTCAACCGGCCTGAAAGCGGGCGGGTGCTCTTCGACGGCAACGATGCCGCCGATCTCCAACTCGCCACCCTGCGCGATCAGATCGCGGTGGTGCCCCAGGAGGTGCTGCTTTTCGGCGGTTCGATCCGCGAGAACATCGAATATGGCAGACCCGGGGCGAGCGCCGGGGAGATCGAGGAAGCCGCGCGGCAGGCGAATGCGCACGATTTCATCGCGGCCCTGCCGGAGGGCTACGATACCCTGGTCGGGCCGCGCGGGGTGAAACTCTCCGGCGGGCAGCGGCAGCGCATCGCGATCGCCCGCGCGATCCTGGCGGATCCCCGTATCCTCCTGCTGGATGAAGCGACGAGCGCGCTGGATACCGAGAGCGAACGCCTGGTGAACGAGGCGCTGGAGCGCCTGATGAAGGGGCGCACCAGCCTGGTCATCGCGCACCGCCTGTCCACCGTGCGGGATGCCGACAAGATCCTGGTGCTGAACCATGGCCGCCTGATCGAAAGCGGCACGCACGAGGAATTGATCGCGAAGCGGGGGACCTACCACCTGCTGGCGGAGACGCAGTTGCTTTGACGCGGCCCGATTCAGCGGTTCGGAAACCCGCTTTCCATGCTTTTCCGCCAAGTGGAATGAACGCGCTTGAGTGGAACGGCGGGCTGCTTCTCAAATGCCGGCACGCCACGCGGATTGCACGGGCGGACCTTCGATCTATTTTCGCGTTCTCATGAAAACCTGGCACTACCATAGCGCTTCCGGCTCCACCGCTTCCACTTCCGAAGAAAACCTTCCCGAACTGGTGGAAGGCGGCACCCTGACGCCCCAGACGCTGGTCTGGACGCAGGGCATGGCGGGTTGGGAGCCCGCGGCCAAGGCCCTGCCGGATCTTTTCCAGGGTGCGGGAGCCCCGCCGCCCCTGCCTGCGGGCGGACCTCCGGCCATCGCCGGCAAGCGCTCCCACGAGATCGATTACGAGATCATCGGGGAATCCATCCAGATGGTGGAGATCGAGCTGGATCCGGGCGAGACGGTCATCGCGGAGGCCGGGGCGATGAACTACATGGAAGAGGGCATCGCCTTTGAAACGAAGATGGGCGACGGCTCCACGCCGGATCAGGGCTTCATGGGCAAGCTGATGGCCGTGGGCAAGCGGGCGCTGACCGGCGAATCGATCTTCATGACCCATTTCTCTAACCGCGCCGGGGGGAAGAAGCGGGTGACCTTCGCCGCGCCCTACCCGGGCACGGTGGTGCCGATCGACCTGTCGCAACAGGGCGGCGAACTGCTCTGCCAGAAGGATGCCTTTCTCTGCGCCGCGATGGGCACGCAGCTCGGGATCGCTTTCAACCGGAAGCTTGGAGCCGGTTTCTTCGGCGGGGAGGGGTTCATCCTCCAGCGCTTGCAGGGCGACGGCATGGCCTTCGTGCACGCGGGGGGGACCGTCGTCCGGAAGGAATTGAAGGGGGAGCGGCTGTTCGTCGATACCGGGTGCCTGGTCGGTTTCACCAAGGGGATCAGCTACGATATCCAGCGCTCCGGGAACCTGAAATCGATGGTCTTCGGCGGGGAGGGGCTTTTCCTGGCCACGCTGCAGGGCCACGGCACGGTGTGGCTCCAGAGCATGCCCTTCGCGCGGCTCGCCCAGCGCATCACCGGCATGTATGCCAGCGGGAAGGGCGAGGGCTCGGCGCTCGGCGGGCTGGGGAATCTCTTCGGGGATTGAGCCGGGTCACTCCAGGCCGAATCTCGCCTTCACCGCTTCCCGTTTCAGGCGCAGTTCGCGCCATTCGTTGACGAGGCGGCTTGCTTCGATGACGCCGCAACCGGCGGGCAGGAGCAGGTCCGTCCCGGACCACCAGACGCCGCGGATGGCGACGATGGCGTGGAATTCCCCGTCCAGGACCGCGCCGAAGGGAGCGCCGAAGTCCTCCGGCGTGCCGAGGTGCCGCCGCCATGCGAGCAACCGGTCCATGGTTTCCCGGGTGC
>CBFGVD010000125.1:0-8360 GCA_965651965.1 uncultured Verrucomicrobiaceae bacterium
CTCCACGGAGGGGTCCAGCCAGACATCGGTGAAATCGTTCAGGTAAATGATGGATTCTTCCCGCTTCTTCCGGCGGCTTTCCGAGCGATGGTGGTTCAGGCCGCAAAACCGGATCGTGGAAAAGGCCAGCGGCAGATCCGGCACCCCGCCGCCCCTGTCCTGCTGGTAATTCCAGAGCCGCAGCACGGCCTCCTGCACCAGATCTTCCGCATCCTCCCTGCTCGGGGCCCATCCGCGCGCGAAAAGAAGCAACCGGGCCCCGTATTCGGTCAGCCAGGCCTTCCATGCCGCGGACGCGCAAACCTTCATTCATGTTGAAAATGCCTCGTCCGGGCCCGTTTGTCTGCAAAATCTTCCGCGTGCGCATCTTTACGCGTCTCCGGTCCGCGCTAGGATCCCGCGCGGGGAATATCCTAGGAAAACCGCCGCTCCTACCGCCATGAAACGCCGCCACCTGCTCGCGCTGCTCCTGTCTTCCCCCATGCTCGCATCCTGCGAACCCGAAAAAGCCATGCCTGCCGACGCCAAACTTCCCGCTCCCGCCCCGAAGGTTCCAGAAGGATCCGAAGTCATCACCCTCGGTGCCGGATGCTTCTGGTGCATCGAGGCCGCCTACAAACAGCTCGACGGCGTCCACTCCGCCACTTCCGGCTACATGGGCGGAACCGTCGCCAATCCCACCTACGAACAAGTCTGCGAGGAAACCACCGGCCACGCCGAAGTGGTTCAAGTCGTTTACGATCCGAAGAAAATCACCACCGCCAAGGTGTTGGAATGGTTCTGGGAACTCCACGATCCGACCACCCTGAACCGCCAGGGGGCGGATGTCGGCACCCAGTACCGATCGGTGATTTTCTACCACACGGATGCCCAGAAAGCCGCCGCGGAAGCTTCGAAAAAGGAGTTTCAGCCCCATTTCAAGGATCCCATTGTCACGGAAATCACCAAGGCGGAGACCTTCTACCCGGCGGAAAATTACCACCAGGACTTCTATTTCCAGAACAAGACGAAGAACGGCTACTGCCGCGTGGTGATCGAACCGAAGCTCAAGAAACTGAAGCTCGACCATTGAAGCCGGTGATCCGGCAGCGCCGGGCCGCCCTGCCGGAGCCTCATTCCTCGAGCTGGTCCATTTCCGCCCGCATCCGCTCCATCAGACGGTCCATATCCTCCAGGTGGCGGCGCAGCCGGTCCGCCGCTCCCGGTTCGATCGGCACGGCACGGCGCGGGGCTCCCTGGGGTCCGCGCGGCATCGCCTCGTCGATCGCCGCCTGAAGTTCTTCCTCGGCGGCTTCCTGAGCCGCCTGGGCTTCTTCAGGAGTCATCGGATCCTGCTCCAGCAGCTTCAAGAGCCGGGAGGAGGGGATGATGAAGCTCCGCGTCCGGTCGGCACGGGCGATGGAAATGCCGACGATGTTCCCCTCAAGGTCCACCACCGGACCGCCGCAGCGGTCGCGCTCCAGCTGCATGTCCGTCTGGATGACCGAGGGAAAGCCCGTGCGAACCAAGCTCAGGGTGGTTCCCATCCGCTCCATCACCCGCAGCCGGGCGTTGGGGAATTGCGGCAGTTCCTTTTTTTTCCGTTGCAGCACCGCTTCGACGGACGCCTCGGTACCTTTACGGCGGTAGCCGATCTCGATCTTTTCCCCGGGGCCCAGCCCGCTCAGGGCATTCTTCAGCTCGAAAAGACTGCCGACCTTGCGACCGGCGACGGAAAGGATCACATCTCCGCCGCGCAAGCCGGCCTGCCCGGCCCCGCCGTCCGGCTCGACCTCGGCGATGCGGACCCCGCCTCCCTTGTATTCCGGGTCAAGGAAGACGCCCAGGAAGGCCTGGTCCTGCTCCCGCAGGGAACGGGCTTCCACGGCCACGACCCCCACGCTGGCCGGCGTGTCGTCCGGGGAGGCGGCAACCAGGAAACGCCCCAGTTCAGGGGTTTCCACTTCCGCCAGCTCCACCGGCAGGAAATGCGCACCCTGGATCTCCAGGAGGGCCAGATCGTCCTCCTGATAGACTCCCCGGATCTTCGCCCGTGCCGTGGCACCGTCTCCTCCCACCACCTGGACCGGCCCCAGGGCCATCGCGATCTCGCTCCACTTGGTCAGCACCTTGGTGCCATCGCCGATGACCGTGCCGAAGGAGACCGGACGCTTCCCGCGGCCCGTATCCGCCCATATCCATACCGTTCCCTGCACCGCCCGGCGGGAAACCGGGGAAATGGCGTCGAAAAGCTGGACCGTTTGCTCGTGCACCGCCTTCGTCTCCTCCGGGCGGACCAGGGAGTCGGGATCGATGTCCCCGGAGCGCTGGCGGTTCTGGGCACCGGCCGCCGCGATCAGCGCCGCGACGCCGGGGATCAAAAGAAAGTTCCGTTTCATTCTGCCGGCAGGAAAAAATTCAGGAATTGAGCTGGGCCTGGGTCATCAGCGTGACCTCGTATTCGAAGGGTCTCCCGTCGCGGTGCCCGCCCACTTTGACCGTATCGCCCGGCTGTTTCTTCACCAGCAGGCGCGTCATCGCCGTCACGTTGTTCACCTTCTCGCCGTCGATCGAGCGGATCACGTCTCCCGGCCGCAGGCCTGCTCGGGCGGCGTTCTTTTTCACGGAGGCGATCATCACCCCGCCCCCGCGCACGGCCCCGCCGTAGCCGATTCCCAGGAAAGGCCGTTCCGGGTTCAGGAAGGGATTCATCTGCAATTCCCCCCACACTTCTCCCGCCACCAGGCGGTCCCAGTCCTCCTTGAAACCGTCCACCCCGGCGTGGTTGTTGTTTTTCAAGGACTGGCCGATGGAGGAATTGATGCCCACCACCTTCCCGTCCAGATCGTAGAGCGGGCCCCCGGAGTCCCCGCCGATCAAGGTGCAATCGGTCGTCAGGAAATTCCCCGGCCCGTCCGAAACGACCCGGCCGAAGCGCACGGGCGGCGTGCGTGCCGCATCGAAACCCGCCGAATGCCCCATCGCGATCACCCAGTCCCCCGCTTCAAGCGGTTTGGAAACGCCCCGCTCCATGAAGGGCCACGGCCCTTTTTCCTCGATCTGGACCAGGCCGATGTCCTTGGAGAGATTCGCCCCGAGCACCTTGCCGGTGGCCTGCTTCCCGTCCGGGAAGACCACCATCACGGTGTCCGCGCCTTCGATCACGTGCGCGGCCGTCAGGATCATCCCCTCCGGAGTGGTGATGACCCCGGACCCGGAGGCCCCGGATTCCTCGGAAATCAGCGCCACGGTCGCGTTCATGGCTTTTTTGGCGACGGCGGCGATTTTCTCTTCGAGCTTGCGCACGTCGTCCAGAGAAGCCACGGGCTCCCGGGCTCCCGCGGGGCAAAGCAGGGCGGCCGCGAGCACCGCGCCGCCTGCTACTTGGAAAAATCTCCTGTGCTTCATCGCTATCTCACACGTCGAAGCGACACGGTCCCGCGTCCTTGTCTGCCGCACGATATCGCATTCGCTTCCCCGGATCATCCGCGCTAATCTCTCCAAGTCCATGCCGAAACCATCCCCGAAGGATTCCAGCACGCCCGCAGGGAAGCTCTCCGAAAGCCGCGCCGCCAACCGCAAGAAAGCTCCCCCGGCGAAACCCGTCGGCCTCGGTTCGGTCATCCTTTTCTGGCCTTTCCACATTTTTCACGCGCTTCTCAAACCGTTGCCGACCTTCGTGCGCGTGCCCCTGCGCCTGGGCGGGGATCTCGTCCTCTGCGGCCTGTACATCGGCCTGGCAATGGCCGTCTTCTACTTTGTCCGGGCCCGCCCCTACGACATGGCGAAGGTGGCGGAAATGCCCCAGCGGACCATCGTTTACGACCGCCGGGGCCATGAGCTGGGCCGCATCCATGGCGAAAAGCGGGACGTGATCGCCCTGTCCCAGGTCTCGAAGGATTTCCCGGCCGCAATCCTGGCCCGGGAGGATGCCCGGTTCTTCAACCACGGCGGAGTGGATTGGATCGGCGTGGCCCGCGCCATGGTGGAGAATTTGAAGCGTGGCGGGATCGAGCAGGGAGCCTCCACCCTGACCATGCAGCTCGCCCGGAACAGTTTCCCGCTCAAATCGAAATGGCTCGGGTTCTCCTCGAAGCTCCAGGAGCTGGACCGCAAGTTTCTGGAAGTCGCCGTGTCCTATAGGATCGAGGCGAATTACGACAAGGAGGAGATCCTCACCCACTACGTGAACCGCATTTTCTGGGGCCACTCCATCCGCGGCATCGAGGAAGCGTCCCGCACCTATTTCGAAAAAAACGCCAAGGACCTCACCCTTTCAGAATCCGCCCTGCTCGCCGGGATTGTCCGCGGACCGAACGCCTTCTCGCCGTTCAACGACATCGAAAAGGCCGCACGCGAGCGCGATACCACGCTCGACCGCATGGTCCTCGCGGGTTCGATTTCCGCGGAGGAGGCGGAAGCCGCGAAAAAGGATCCCATCACGGTCCGGCCGGAATGGCGGCGCATTTTCCACGACAGCTACGCGATGGACGCCATCCGCCGCGAACTGGAGCGGATCCTGGAGGACGAAAACATCGAACTCGGCGGTTTGGAAATCACCACCACCATCGACCACCTGATCCAGAAAAAGGCGGAGGACGCGCTGGACGCGAAACTGCGCCAGATCGAACGCTCTCCCGGCTACCCGCACCAAACCCGCGCCCAATGGAAAGAACTGCCCGCGGATGCGAAAACCCGGCCCGAGTACATCCAGGGCAGCATCGTGGCGATTGAGAATCTCACCGGCTCGGTGCTCGCCATCGTCGGCGGGCGGAATGCGGACGAATCGAAATTCAACCGCGCCCTGCAGGGCCGCCGCCAGATCGGCTCCGTTTTCAAGCCCTTCGTGTACATGGCCGCCTTCGACAAGGGCGTGCGTCCGGAAACCCTGGTCAGCGACGGGCCGATCTACCGGGGAGAAATCGAGGGCGGGCGCAACTGGCGGCCGCAGAATTCCGACGGGAAATTCGGCGGCATGCTCCCTGCCGCCACCGGCCTGATCCGCTCCCGGAACACCATGTCCGTGCGCCTCGGCAATCGCGCCGGCCTGGACAAGGTGGCGGAAACCGCCCAGGCGGTCGGCTTTGAAACACCGGTGCCGAGAAGCCCGACTTCCTATCTCGGTGCCTGGGAGGCGACGACCTGGGAGGTGGCCTCCGCCTACACGATCTTCCCGAACGGCGGTGTCCGCTACCCGCAGCGGATCATCGATGAAATCCGCGATCGCAAGGGCAACGTGCTCTACAAGAACGACCGCATCTCTTACTCCGCAGCGCGCGCGGGTTCGGCGTGGACCGTTTCCAACATCCTGCGGGAGGTAACCGAGCGCGGCACGGCGGCCTCCGTCAAGTCGCTCGGTTTCAACAAGCCCTGCGGCGGCAAAACCGGCACGACCAACGATTACAAGGACGCCTGGTTCGCGGGCTACACCTCAAGCATCACCTGCGCCGTGTGGGTCGGCATGGACACGCCGAAAAAGACCATCGACCGCGGCTACGGTTCCACGCTGGCCCTGCCGGTATGGGTGGAAATCATGAAAACCGCGGACAAGCTGGGCTACAAGGCCGAGGGCCTGAAATCCCAGCTCTCCTTCGTGGAATGCCGCCTCTGCCGGGAATCCGGCAAGTGGGCCACCGCGGGCTGCGAAAACGCGGGGGAAGCCTACACCGGCAACGTTCCCGCAGACATCGCCCCCGCAAAAAGCGACCTATGCCCGGTTCACCCGGCGAAAGCGCTGGCGGTGGACGAAACGACCGCGCACCGCGACGACGAGCCCCTGCGCGCGCAGCCGGTGTCCGAAGACGAGCTGATCATGGAAGAAGAAGAGGCGCCGCTGAAGGCCATCCCCGTGGAAGAGTGATGATTGTAAAGTGAGGATCGCGCGTTGATCGTCGCGGTCCTCCGCGGCCTCTTTCCTGCCCTCGCAATCGACAATACCCGATAATCCCTCTCCAATCTCCCCGTGTCCACCTGGCGCCCTATCCGCAGAACTCCGGCCTGGCTGGCATGGATGCCGGGCTGGATGTGGACCGCGCTGCGCTGGAGCTTGTGGGCCGGCATTGCCCTGGCGGGTCTGGGCCTGGCCATCGGCTCCTACTTTTTCTACCAGGCGACCCGTTTCGATCTCGCGGAGGTGGCGAAGATGCCCGCGCGCACAATCGTCTTCGACCGCGACGGGAAGGAACTCGGCGGCGGGGGCGGCGAAACCAACCGCCGCCTGGTGACCCGCAAGGACGTGCCGGACTTCATGGTAAAGGCGCTGCGGGCCCGCGAGGACGCCCGTTTCTTCGACCACTGCGGCGTCGATTTCCGCGGGCTGGCCCGGGCCACGCTGCGCAACGTTAGGGATGGGGACTTCACCCAGGGGGCTTCCACCTTGAGCATGCAGCTCGCGCGGAATACCTTCGAGATCCGGGAAAAATCGATCCACCGCAAGTTGCTGGAGATCGCCCTGACCCTGCGGCTTGAATCCCGCTACTCCAAGGACGAGATCCTGGCGAATTACCTGAACCGCATCTACTTCGGCTCCGGTTGCCATGGCGTGGACCAGGCGGCGCGCACCTATTTCGGCAAGCCCACCGCGCGCCTGAACGAGGCCGAGTGCGCGATGCTGGTGGGCATCATCCGCGGGCCGCATATTTTCTCTCCTTTCCGGAATCTCGACGCCGCGAAGGAGCAGCAGTCGCAGGTGCTGGCACGGATGAAGGCAATGGGCTTCCTGGACCATCCCGGCGTGGAGCGGATCAAGAAGATCCCGGTGACCCTGGTGCCGCCGGAACAACGTACCGCCGAGCGCTCCTACGTGCTGGAAGCCGCACGGGAAGAACTCCAGCAGATCCTGGATGACGAGGATATCCGCGACGGCGGCCTGATCGTGCGCACCACGCTCGACAGCGGCTGGCAGATGCGGCTGGAGACGGACCTTTCCGAATCGCTCAGGAAAATCGAGAGCTCCAAAGACTGGAAATATCCCGTCCATGCCGACCACCGGCCCGGCCAGGAGCCCGCCTATCTCCAATGCGCCGCGGTGACGCTGGAGACGAAAACGGGCGCGATCCTCGCCCTCGTCGGCGGGCGGGATTATCTGGATTCCCGCTACGACCGGTCCACCGGCGCGCGGCGCGATCTGGGGGCAGCCTTCGAGCCCTGGATCGCCGCGGCTGCGGCGGAGCGCGGGCGCCTCGTGCTGCCCGGAAAGCCGGTCCAGACCGGGCGGCAGATCGGCCCGAAGGAGACCGCCCGGATTGCGAAGCGCTGCGGCATCAGCGGCCCTTTCCTTGAAACGGAAGATCTTTTCCGCGGTAGCGCGGCGGCAACCCCGCTGGAGCTGGCCACCGGCCTCGCCACGCTGGGCAACGAAGGCAAGCGCCCGAAGCCCTACCTGATCCAATCCATCGCCGCGCCGGACGGGAAACTCCTCTATCAGGCGAAGAGTTCCCTGGTCCCCGCCATCGGCCGCCAGGCAGCGCGCGAGGCGGCCTCCCTCCTGGAAAGCGCCTCCGGCACGCGGGTCCACGGCGGGGCCACCGGCTCCGGCCGGGATGCATGGCTGGCACGGCTCGGCCCGAAGGGCTCCACCGCCATCTGGGTCGGGTTCGATCAGCCCCAGCGCATCAGCTCCGCCGCGAAACTGGACGAGGTGCTGGAGGACCTGGCCGGCAAACTGGGGAACTGAAAGCTACCCGGGAACCGGGGACTTTTTTGCCCGGATGCCGACACGGCATTGGACATCCGGGCATTCGTCGTTCGTCATTTCCCCGCATGCGCGCCGTCATCCAGCGGGTCTCCTCTTCCTCGGTCGCGATCGGCGGGGACACGGTGGCAACCATCGGCAGGGGACTGCTGGTCCTTCTCGGCATCGAGGACGGCGACGACCGGGAGGACATCGCCTGGCTGGTTCAAAAGATCGCGAAGATGCGGATCTTCCCGGACGAGGCCGGGCTCATGAACCGATCCCTCGTCGACACGGGAGGGGAAGCGATCGTGGTCAGCCAATTCACTCTGCACGCTTCCACCAGGAAGGGCAACCGGCCCTCTTTCATCCGGGCGGCAAGGCCGGAGCTTTCCGAGCCGCTCTACGGGGAATTCTGCGCCGCGCTCTCCTCGGAACTCGGCAGGGAGGTCGGGCGCGGGCGTTTCGGCGCGGACATGCAGGTCTCCCTGGTCAACGACGGGCCGGTGACCATCGTGATCGATACCCGGAACCGCGAGTAGCCCCGCTATTTCTTGATCCGGATCGAGGTGCCGCAGAAGGTGCAGTTGAACCACTTGAAGGTCATCACATGCAGTGCCAGGGCGCCGATGTGGCCGATCAAGGGCAGGTGGTGCGCCTTGCGGTTCTTCAAGCAGTGCTTCGGCACGTAGAGCCGCTGGGCGCAGAC